>CAJWPW010000217.1 GCA_913045415.1 uncultured Fidelibacterota bacterium
TCTACTTTTTTATTAATTGCCTTAATATCGCCTTCCAGTGAATTAATATCATTATTCAGACTGGTGACTTTACCTTTTAGCTTTGAAAATTCATCTTTGAAATCATTGAGATCATCTAAAATCTTTTTCCGTGCTCTTAATGATTTATTATCCTGATCATCAAGCGTTTGACCAATTGTTTTCATTTGTTGGTTAAAACCATCAAGCATTTGACCAATTGTTTTCATTTGTTGGTTAAAATCATCTGACATTTCTCCCATCCCAGATGTGAGTTCTTCCGTTTGTGCACTTAAATTTCCTGCTAATTTTTGAATTGCGTCCTGATTTGATTGTATTCCTTCTTCGACTGCTGCAAAACTATTTTGGACTTGTTGAACCTCTTGAATCAAGTTTGCAAGAGATCCAGCCATGATATCAATTTGGTTTTGTTGATTTTGTTGACCTTCCGTTGTTCTCTGTATTTCTGTATTCATATTGGAAATGGTTCCCGAGATCAAATAGGATTGATCGACCGTCACATCCAATTTCTTTCTAGCTTTATCGAATTGTTTATG
This sequence comes from uncultured Fidelibacterota bacterium, assembly GCA_913045415.1. The sequence continues at coordinate 555 of CAJWPW010000217.1, forward strand.
CAACGTTGAAACTGTATCGTCTATGCCCCCCATATTCTGCCTATTGAAAGCAATATCCACGCGTTGATTCACTAAATCATCCTGGACATAGGTAATTTGCTTTTTTTGTTCCCTACCCTGGGAATGGAGTCGTAAAAGATCAATCTCAAATTCATTCTGTAATACTTCCAAGTTCTTGAATAATTCGTATAGATCATCAAATGCTAAATTCAGGGAGTCATTCCAATGATTCACCTGGCCTGTCAATTGATTCACATGGTTTTGGAAATAGTCCATTCGATCCACCATAAAAGTTAAATCGCCTTTTTTTGCGAGGTCTTCTCTCCCTAATATATTCTTTGGAAGGATTTTGATTGTTCCCTGTTCCGTTTTAAGGAAAATTCGTTGTTGATTTTCATTAACAACCTTACCTTGAATAATGGACCCATCTTTCAAAAAGAAAATGGATATATCTTGGGCTAACAATGGCATCGTAGCCAAAAGGAGTAATTGTAAAAATATGAGTTTTTTTATCATCTCAATAGGGTTCTAAAGTCGGGGAATCTAAACCGATGTAATGAATTGGGCAACGATGAAGAAAATAAAAAAGCCCTGAGATAAAAGGGCTTAATTTGCTAGGTGTACCGAAGGGGGGACTCGAACCCCCACAGCCTTAAGGCCACATGCCCCTCAAGCATGCGTGTCTACCAATTCCACCACTTCGGCAATAAAATTATTAGTTGCCGCCAAGATCCAATGTGGCTTCGCCATCGGATTGGATTGGATCTGTCGCCGGTACAACTGGGCGATCTTCAGCCGCTTGTTTCACAATTGATGATGATGATGCGTTTGTTGCCGGTCCACTCAACATACTGATTATAACAGCCAGTGAAAGAAATAAAGTTGCGAGCCAAGTTGTGATTCGGCTTAAAACATTACCAGCATTCTGTCCGCCAAGAACCGAACTGGCTGCTTGTCCACCAAAAGTACCGGATAAACCACCGCCCTGACTAGCTTGCATCAGAACGACTGATATTAGCATAATGCTAACAATTGTATGTATAATAATTAAAAATCCTGTCATAATGTCCTCAATTGAACGGTTTCAACCGTTCGGGTTATGGATGCAAAAGATTCAACATCTAAACTTGCTCCACCAATTAAAAATCCATTTACACCTGGAATTTGGATTAACTCTTCTGCATTTCCAGATTTTACAGATCCACCATACAAAACGTGAATTGTATCCGATTCAGGATATAATTCCTTTAGTATGTTACGAACCGATGAATGTGCTGACTCAACTTGGTCTGCATTTGCTGTCACACCAGTTCCTATGGCCCAAACAGGTTCATATGCAATTACAATATTTTCAAGAGCTTCAACACCTGCCAATCCTTGTTCTAATTGACTTTTTAAAACCAATTCTGTTTGACCTGCCTCTCGTTGGTTTAATAATTCTCCAATACATAAGATCGGTTTCATATTTCCAGCCAAAACAGCTTTCACTTTCCGGTTAATCCATTCATCTGATTCACCGAAAACATGGCGACGCTCTGAATGGCCGATAATCACAAACTCTGCCCCACAGTCCCGAATCATTGAGACAGAAATTTCACCGGTAAAGGCGCCTGTTTGTTCCCAATGACAGTTTTGGGCTGCAGAATAGAATGGCGGTTTCACATTCAAGTCAAAAAGCCCTGTAAAAGGCGGGGCAAAAATAACGGAAACGTGTTCGATATCCAAAAGTAAATTCTTTGTTAATTCAATGAATGAAGCCCCTTCAGATGGGGTTTTATGCATTTTCCAGTTTCCGGCAACGATAGGTGTCAAATTCATACTATATCTCCAAAGCTTTCATGGCAGGTAAATGATTGCCACTTAACAATTCTAATGATGAACCTCCGCCAGTAGAGACGTGGGTCATCAACTGACTTAATCCATATTTTTCAGTGGCTGCAGAAGTATCACCTCCGCCCACAATGACTTTTTGTCCATTTTCTACACAGTTGGCTAAATGGATGCCAATATCCCGTGTTCCTCTGCTGTATCCTTTCCTTTCGAATACTCCCATAGGCCCATTCCAAATAACCGTTTCTGATGAGCTTATGATTTTATTGAATTTGGTAATGGTTTCTGGGCCAATATCTAATCCCATGAGATTATTAGGAATATCATTAATCAAAAAAGGGCCCTTTGGCTCATTATCATCCAAAGATTTTCCGCAGAGAACATCATCTGGTAAATGAAGTTTAACTTGGCTGGTTCTAGCTAGGTTTAATATTCTTTTTGCAGTTGAAACCATGGCATCATCTATGAGCGATCCACCTATCTCTTTTCCACGAGCTTTCAAGAAAGTGAATGCCATCCCACCGCCAATAATAATGTTATCAGCTTTTTCCATGAAATGGTGAATAAGTCCCAATTTGCTACCAATCTTTGCCCCACCCAAAATCAAGGTAAGGGGACGATTCGGTTTTTGGATGAAACGGTCCAGGAAATTAATCTCTTTATCCATGAGCCATCCGATGCCTGCATGCTTGAAATGAGATGCCACTCCCACATTTGACGCAT
>CAJWPW010000218.1 GCA_913045415.1 uncultured Fidelibacterota bacterium
GATGACATGGTGGGATCAAATGTGATATTCATCAGTTTCGACCCATATTGCAGTTTTCCAAAATCTTCTAATTTCACAAAACTCCACCCAGCATAATTTCGTTCATCGCCGAGTATTCGATCTACTTCCAGTGCATGGCCAATACTTTCATGAATTTGAAGCATCATTTGGTCTGGTGCAATCACAGCATCCATTTCGCCAGTAGGACAATCATCAGCAGACAAAAGCTCTATTGCTTGCTCGCCAATTCGATTCGCATTTGCTAAAATTTCATATTTATCAAAATATTCCATTCCCATTTGCCGACAGGTTCCACGCATGCCGCCAAAAGTCCGAGTTTGCTGATTTGTACCATCTGCGGCTGTGGCGCTTAAATCAAATTCAAACATGAGAAAATCTTGATTAATATCACTTCCATTTGAGCTCACAAAACTGAAGGAAGTTTCAATCACCTGACATAAAGATGAAGCACTCACTATTTTATCAGAGACCTTGAGTTCATTGTACGCTTCCAGTAGGATTTTATTCAGTTTACCAGCAGATAGTGATTCTCTATTCTTCAAAAATGGCGAAACATACGAACCAGTATGGGACGGACGGGCAGATTCATCAAATTGAAAGTTTGCATGGCGAGATGCAATTTCTGCCTGTTGGTAAGCCTTTTTAGCTGCAGACGAAATACCCTCTGGTGTCATATTTGGTGTGCCATAATAACCAAATTGCCCATTGACCAACACTTCTACCATAATGCCATGTGTAAATGCTCTACCATTTGCCACCGGTACACCATCTCGGATCATCCTTGGAGTATGAGCTTCATACACTTCTCGAAGGCCAACCCATTGGGCCGGCACATCTACAGCGCTTAATAATTGTTTTATATCAATATCTGATTTCATTTTTTTCTCTCAATTAATTATGATTTGAATTCTAAAAAGGGTTTGGGGTCATTTTTCATGGCAGATGTTACTTTCTCAAATGCATCCATCACATCCTGAATATCCTTTTTATCGCCCAAAAGATGATTTTGTTTCAACCAAACTGCTTCTTTTTCTGCAAAGATTTCTGTTTGTGCTAAATTTAAAGATTCATAATCTCGATTCTTTAACCATGGATATTCTTCTTCATTCGTAATAAATAAGGGTTCTCTGTATAGCGGATTATACCCTTTATACGTATAAACACCCTCGGCTTGCATGGCTTTAAAAAATGTTTCTCGTGAAATGCCACTAAATTCTGTTTCATTGTATCTGCAGATATAAATATGGTTCGCTGACCGAGTAGCACCATCACTCATTTCCATAGGTGTCAAACCATTGAGTCCATGAAGAAAATTATCCAGGGATTTTCGGTTTTCATCTCGGAGATTCATATCGTGAACTAATGTATCCAATTGTGGAATCAACATGGCTGCATTGAGAGCACTCATTCTGAGATTACTTCCCAAACGATGGTGCTCATACCATTTCCCATTGCGAACCCGTCCACAATTATGATAAGAAAAACATGCATCTGCAAATGATTCGTCATTCGTAATGATGGCACCACCTTCTCCCGAACTCATATTTTTCGATGACTGAAAACTAAAAATTCCACCTAGACCAATTGCTCCGACTTTTTTATCTCCATACCTTGCACCATGTGCCTGAGCCGCGTCTTCTATAACCAGCAAATTATGTGTCTCAGCTAGTGTCTTGATTGCTTTTAAATCAACAGGTGAACCGCCAATATGAACCGGAAGGATCACTTTTGTTTTATTCGAGATTTTCGATACAATATCGTTGGGATCCATATTCCCTGTTTTAAGATCTATATCTGCAAATACTGGCACTGCATTTGCCATGAGAACAGCAGTGGCTGTAGCAATAAATGTGTAAGCAGGTATGATGACTTCGTCACCGGCTTTGACCCCCGCAGCTTTTAACGCAACCCAAAGAGCAGAAGTGCCACTGTGGAGAGAAATGCAATATTTGGCATCGTGATAGTTAGCAAAATTATCGTTGAATTCAGCAATAGCCTTACTGCCAACACCCCATTTATCATTACTCAAGGTATCTAGAACATGCTCTCGAATCGCATCCGAAGTTCGTGGCCAGGATGGAAATGATTTTGTTCTAACGGGGCTTCCACCAAAAAGAGCTAATTCAGACATTTATAATAGATTACTCAAATTCATAGGCTGGGAAATTACTCTCGATTATGGACTTTTATCAACGACACTGATATTTATTTTTTATGAACAACTTATGAATTATGTGGCACCATCCGTCATACTTCTTTGTCATATCGTCACGCCACTTTACGATTTTTCTGTTCATTTACGCCATATTTACAATCAATCTGCTATTATGTACATCATAATATATTTGGCATATAATTTGCCGTAGTAGTTTGATTATTTAACAAACAAAAAAGGAGTCAAAAATGACTTTAGTAAAATGGACCCCCAGACCCACGTCAATCTTAAATGATATGGATAAAATGATCAGTAATGTATTTGAAAATGACTGGAACTTTCCGGTTCGTTCTAAAACAAATTGGTCACCCCCAGTTGATGTAAAAGAAACAGATGATTCATTTACTTTAACCGCAGATATACCAGGGCTTACAAAAAAAGAAGTGAATGTTAATGTTGCCGATGGTATTGTTTCTATTTCCGGTGAACGGAAATTTGAGAATGAAAAAGAAAGCGATAATTATCACTATCGTGAACGCCGATATGGTTCTTTTTTACGTACTTTCAATCTTCCTGAAACTGTAAAAGAAGAAGAGATTACTGCTAGCTTTAAAAATGGGATTTTATCTATTGAACTTCCAAAACAAGAAGTAACCCTTCCAAAAGAAAGACAGATTAAGATTAGTTAATCCTTCTTATTTTGTATGAATAAAAAGGTCAGCCTTTTGGCTGGCCTTTTTTTATAACCTTTGTTCGCCTCATATTATAACTGGCCTGCTTCTCAAAGGTTGGCATCCAATCTCAACAACTGGCGAATTATTTAAAAAAGGTTTTAAAATTAGACAAAATGCGGTCTACTGACTCAGGATTGAATTTTGCATTTGGGTGAACAGAAATTTTTCTGTGGTGCACGGTGCAAC
>CAJWPW010000219.1 GCA_913045415.1 uncultured Fidelibacterota bacterium
CCAGGGAATCCATGGACATGGTCCAAAAGTCAGTTTCAACATAATCTTCGCTTTCGATTGAATAATAAATATCTTCATAAATCGGTACACCCAGTTGAGACCATGATAAAAATCCAATAACAAATATCATGATGAAGGATGTCATGATAGTTTTTTTATTTTGCTCAGATTCTTCAATCCGTCCATGCAATTTTGATAAAAATTGGTCAGAGTCAGAATTGGGATGAGAACTGGACTTCATGTTTAATATTTTTTGTTCAAAATTATTCATCGCTTAACCATTCCTTGAGTGAACTTACTGCATGGTGATAATTCACCTTGGCTGACCCAACGGACATCCCGGTAATCTCCGAAATCTCCTTGTAAGGTAAATTCTGGGCAATACGCATCATGACCACTGTCCGCTGTTTCTTAGGGAGTTTTGCAATAGCATCCCACAATTCCTTTCGTGTCCATTCATTTTCCAGGGATGTATCAAGCTCTCCGTGATCCGGTGCATCTTCCAAATGTAGAAAATTTTTCCATTTATTCCGAGTGAGCCACGTGTTAACTGTGTTGATATTGATTCGGTACAGATAGGTTGTAAACGCAGATTCAAATCTAAATTTTTTAAGATGTCTATAAAGTTTATAAAAAACATCCTGTGCCAGGTCTTCAGAAGCCATTTGGTCCCGTGTGATATTGTAAAAGAATCCAATGGTGTTGGAAAGATGGCGCCTGACAATTTCATCAAACGCTGATAAGTTTCCATTTTGGTAGTCTTGTATGAGTTCATGGTCATTTTGCATATCATTTCGTATTATAAGACGCTCACCATAGCCAAAGGTTAAAAAAGTTTTTCTGTATTAACCATTGCCATTTTATCCTTGAGAGAATCTTTCTTATCTTCTATCCACATATTTTTTATTGTATGATTCTTTATGGCAATACTAACAAAAATACCTACCCCGAATTTTAAGCAATTATCTGCTATAACACACCCTCCCGGTCCACTCATGATATTGGCCGGTGCCGGGACCGGAAAAACATTCACACTTGAAAACCGGATTGTGTACCTCATAGAGCATTACAAAGTTAATCCGAACCATATTCTCACTATCACATACACAGAAAAAGCTGCCAGGGAGCTTAAAACCCGTATAGTTAATCGTGTAGGTTCCTACGCACATACGATGAGCGTCAATACGTTTCATTCCTTTTGCTTTAGTATATTAAAAGAATTCGGTGATGGATCACTCCCGCAATTATTTGATGAAAGTGAAGCAATTCATATGCTCCTGGAACGATTTGACGAATTACAATTTGAGTCGGACGAATTTCCGTTAGATCCACAGCGAGCTGTAACAGAAAGCCTTATTCCCTTTTTTAACCGTATGCGGGATGAATTGATTGACCCGGGAAAAATGGAAATTCCAGCTATAGATGAAGATGGACTCATGACCGCAGAGATCGCCAATCAGCTTCGTGACATAAAAAATATTTATCCCCAATTCCAGAACTGGAAGAAACGGATCAATGTGGTGGATTATGGTGATATGATCCTGTCTGCCTATGAACTATTGAAATCTGACCCACTCGTTCTTAAAAAAGTTCAAGACCAATTTCGCCACATTATTGTGGATGAGTTCCAGGATAATAATTATGCTTTGAACGAGATTATTGCTCTCGTTGCTGGAGAACGGAAATTCATAACAGTTGTGGGTGATGATGATCAGGTGATCTATAGTTTCCGCGGTGCCAATTCATATAACATCCAGGCATTTCAGGATAGATATGGCCACCATCCTGAATTTTTACCCGTCTCATTGGAAGAGAATTTCAGATCCACGCAACCCATTCTGGATATTGCCAATGAAAGTATAAAAAATAATGTTGATAGAATGGAAAAGACTCTGCTGTCTAAAGTTGATACTGAACCAATTATGCCTGTTAGATTTTGGGGGAATAAAAACGAGCAGGTTGAATTCATTGTCCGAGAAATATTGACCCTAGTTGAAGAAGGACAAAAATATAGCGATATTGCTGTTTTATGCAGAACACATTCCCAATCAGCTACCATCTTTCATGCATTAAATCAGGCAGGAATACCGGTTCAAACAAAGTGGCCGAGTTTTTTCAATATATCTTCTATCAGAGATATTATAGCATGGTGCCAAGTGATTGGAAATGGAACGCATCAGGATTCTGCTTTATACCGAATTGTTGAAAAACGGTGTGGATATGAAACGGCTCATTCTCTTTTTCAGTCTTTCGATAAACGGGACCCTACTCCCAGACTTGAGATCATTAAATCAAATAATGCATTACATTCAAAATTTCCATCAATTCTACCTATTCTAGCTTCCATCCAGAAATTTAAAGACATCTCTCCAAAAAAATCCGCCGGTGAAATGCTGTGGGGAATTGCAGAACATTTGAAAATATTAAAAACATCTGCAAAAAATTATGACCTGGACGATCATTTTGTACTCTTGAATGTGGGGAACCTTTTAAAAAGAGCCCAGGATTTCACACGGAGAAATAAAAGTAATCACAGCCTATTTTCTTTTAATATTTATTTAGAAGCTATGATGACTTCCGGAAAACTACCTTCCATTAAGCCATCTACCTACCGTCAGCTGGAAGGTGTAATCGTTAATACAGTTCACGGCGTAAAAGGCGGTGAGTTTCCTGTGGTATTGCTTCCCTTTCAACGGAGTGGCAGTTTTCCGCTCAATTTTCGTTCTACAAAGCGAATTAACCGACCACCTGATGATTGGCTAGCTTATGCAGAAAAAACTGATTTAACACCCAAAGAACACCATTACCAGGAAGAACGGCGACTCTTCTACGTAGCTGTGACGCGAGCCCAGAAAAAGCTCTATATCCTGACACCTGAAAAAGCCACATCCAAATTCATTAAAGAATTACCAAATACCCTGATGGAGGACCATCCCATGACAGACCCAGAAAAAGATCTTAAAACCTTTTCCGACCTAAAGATCAAATATGAACAGAAATTGCAAAAGTCGCTTTCGCGTGAAAATTATGATCAGGTGAAAAACTATTCCGATGCCCTTTCGCTCATTAACCAACATGAATCTGGCAAAAAGATT
>CAJWPW010000220.1 GCA_913045415.1 uncultured Fidelibacterota bacterium
AAACAAAAATAAGCTACGACTTGGTCATGGGTGGGATTTGGCTCTGAATATCATCTATTACCCATTCCACAACTTTTATATCATCCAAATACCCATAATCTGGAATCACATCAGGAATTTCATCATTGTCATCCACAAAATACGTCATGGCAAACAAAATCTTTTTTACAACAGAATTGGGAAGTTCGGGGTGAAGTTCTAAGATTCCCATAAGCATTGCAATATCATCAATAAGTGCGATCTCTACAGAATTGAGTTTCCCATCATCTAACATGCCTGATATTTTTTTGCCTATTACTTTTGTAATGGCCCTGGAATGAACAGTATCTATTTCATCAATCAGTTCCAAATATTTGGCTTTATCTTTTTCCGTTAATTGAAATAACTTTGGATCAGTCATGCATGAAAATTCTAACCCTTTAAGCAAAAAAACAATGGCAATTGAAAGTGTAATGAAAACGAGACTCGAATCCGCTATGGAATTATACCATTTCGAAGTCAAAGATTTCACTGGACGTCATTTAAATCATAAACTTCATGATGGTGGTTTCCATTTAGAAGCAATTATAGTCTCAAATAATTTTGAAGGGGACAATTTGATACAAAGACATCGAAAAGTGTATGAGGCCATGGGTGAATTGATGAACCATGAGATCCATGCTTTAAGTATGAAAACATTTACATCAACAGAATGGGAAGCAAAATAATGGGTTGGTTTAGCAAAAAGAAAAAAGAGCCAGAATTCAACATTCCATCTAATATGTCTCCGATTGAAGCAGTGACTCATTTATGTGCTTCCATCCATCTAGCAGATGGTCAGGCAGATTATGAAGAGCGTGAATCTTGGGTTAATGCCATTTCTGAACTATTCCCAGAATTTTCTGAAGAGCGAGCTGACCGGTTTTTAAATGAAGCTTACCAGGTTTTAGGACAAACAGCGGATAATGAAAAAATGAATTATATTAATAGTGTCCTGAATCGAATCAAAACATTGCTGAGTACAGAGCAAATCAAAGGTCTGGGACCAAAGATTGCTGAATTGATTGAGGCAGATGGTATAGTTATGACAGCAGAAATGGAGATTGCTAAGCTTGTTGAAACCCAGTTAGGTATATCAATTTCTGTTAATGATGAACTCTAATTGAAATAACCTTTTCATTATACTTCTTTTGGTTATTTCTGTAATAATTGGTTATATCCAAATAGTTATTTCAAAAGAATCATTTTTCGGGATTGAGTGAATTCTCCAGTCTTAATTTTTATAAAATAACTACCCGAAGGCATTTTTTTATCCAATTCATTCGTCCCGTCCCATTGTAAAGAATGAATCCCAGTTGGTTTATGGGAATTCACAAGTGTTTTTACAAAATTCCCAGATACATCAAATACAGTCAAATTAACAAAAGATTCCATACCAATTGTATAATTGATCCTTGTGGTTGGATTAAATGGATTGGGATAATTCTGTTTTAGATTAAATCCAGCCGGAACATTTGGTTTCTCAATATTTACAGATTGTTGGTGTTCCAAAACAAATAGACCGGATTGCAGGTCCGAGGCTATGATCTTCCCAGATTCAAAATACGGAAAAACAGACCAACATCCCTCGTACCCATATTCATTCGGTAGATACGTGTCATAATAAGCAATCTCTACCGGACTTTCAGGATTCGATAGGTCAACGATCCGAACACCTTCTGTATAATGCGCAACATACAGCAGATTCCCATCTACATATGCATTATGGACAACCGATTCAGGGTCAACAATATATTCAGCAACCATGGAAATATTGTCCAGATCCTGTATATCAAATATTCTGATCCAGTTACCATCTCCAATTTCATCACCTACAATTACATAATTTCCATCTTCAGTTGTCCAGCAATTATGAGCACCGGATCCTTCATAATTAAAATTTGCTAATAATTGAACACTCGAAGGATTAGATACATCCAAAATATCTACGCCATCACCATAAATGGCTGCGGCATAAGCAATTCCATCTTTTACGTATATATCATGATAATAATATGTGATATAGTCACCAACCCATTGTGGTGATTCTGGATTGGTAAGATCATAAATTTCCAACCCACCGGCATCATGTCCAACTACGTATAAATACTGGCCATTGATATAGCAATTATGTGCTCCTCCATCTTCAATAGATAAACCAAAATGAATCGTACTGACTACGTTAGGATTTTCAGGGTCTGATAAATCAATGATTTGAGCAGGTTCATTTTGCTTAATTAAAACTGCATAATGGTCAAACACTTTTACATCCTTAGCATCTGACCCAACTTGCATAGAAGGGACAAACCCAACTTCAACTGGTTGATCTGAAATGTCTATAACACTCAAACCTTCTCCACGAACGCAAAGTAATGCATATTCTTTACCCGTTGTCTGGTCAGTATACCCCCAAATATCACCATAATCTTCTCTCTCATTCCATGTCCCTAATAAATGCATATTCATAGAAACAGGATCTGGTTTTCCCCATATTTGTATACTGGAATACAATATATCACCCTGAGATGATACACCTTTCATTTGATAATAAACTTTTTCATCATTTGTTAATCCAGTATGTAAGTAAGACCTAACATCAGCATCTAACTGAACTAGCAAATTATTTGGTGGAATTGTTGTAGAATAAAATAGATCAAAGTGGTCTATCCCTCCTTCTTCAAATTCCCAAGAAAGAGTCAATTGTTCATCACCGTGCAAAGATGAAAAATTTGTTATAAAAGCGAGCCTGATTGATAATGAAGCAGGATCAGTCTCAAAAAAGGAATAACCTGATCTCAGTTTTGGCCACCAACTATAAATAACATCTGAATCAAATCCCGTGTTACTATTGTCATACGTTTCCCCTGTGCCATCATAATCACTGAGCATAATAAATAAATATTCTCGCCGTCCATAATTAGAATCATCTGGGTCCCATATTAGGTTGGGTGCATGTTCGCCGGTCCCATCATCCCATTCTACAAAGCAAATATTCAATCGCCGATGGTTATTCGGATCGGATATGTCCCAAGCTGAACCCCTAAAAACACCAACGCCTGCAGCGGAATAGTC
>CAJWPW010000221.1 GCA_913045415.1 uncultured Fidelibacterota bacterium
TCATTTTCAAGCATGATAGTATAATCACCTTTGAGGATTTCGGAGAGGTCAACCCGGCCACTATCTTTTTCTCCCGGAACCACCCAATTGATATATCCCCATTTCAAGTCACCATCCAGATTATAGGCCACAGTACTATGGTTTTGTACACTGGAATCCGGCGGTCCCGTAAACCAGAATGCCGCTTCCGTTCCATCGGGGCTCAGTTTTACATCCATGATAAGTACACCGTTTGAATCATATTCAAACATGTGGGTGATATTGAGGTCGTCATAGAATTTATAAAGAAATTTATGCATGGATTTATTGTCCGGCCGTCGGAACCATTCATCTTGCGTCACCCTTCCCAGGGAATCATAATCCAATTCCTTCCCCCCATATTCAAAGGCATCCACATCATAGAAACGATAGTTATCCGGTTTATCCATTTCATTAAGATCCGATGTGGTAAAACGATCATCCCATTTTTTAACCGAATCCACACCAAATACCCATTCGATATATGATATGGACTGGGGCTCTCGTCCAAAAATAGTCTGATAGAAAATATGGCCGGATTTATCCACTAAATCTTTTTGTCTGATGATTGTGTTGGAATCAATGTAAGTATACTGTTCCTGGGATAAGACATCACCGCTGCGGTTGATATGTGATTTGAGTATCAGGCGGTCTAATTGGTCATATTCTGCCCGAACATGATTTTTATTTATGATCTCTGATTTCGGCACATTGTGACCTGTGAGGAAATCATGATCAGTGAAAAAGTATTTAACCTGCCGCTCTCCAGCAGTGAGAAAGAGTAAAATGAAGGTCAGGAGTATGAGTTTCGCAGTTTTCACAAGCCTCTAATTTAGGAGGGAAATTCCCCTATGGAAATGGGGGATTTTTAAAAACGCACACCATTTTGATTTTTTCGAAATTAAATTTTGATATATATTTCCCCTCTCTTTCAAAGAGAGGGGTTTAGGGTGCGTTTTAAATTACTCCCCATTTTCTTCCGATTGGCGTTTTTGTCGTAACTGATCTTTCGCCAATTCCCGCATATCCGCCACTTCATCAGATTCATCCATTATTTCAACCCCAAGAAGCGTTTCGATACAATCTTCCATCGTTACGATACCGGTGGTACCACCGAACTCATCCTTCACGATAAATATATGGGATCGCGTTTTTGTAAATTTATTCAAAACGGATTCTACTGTTTGTTTCTCAAAAACCGTATCAACAGGATCTAGGATATCAGCCATGGTTTTATCAAAATTATCATCAGCCATAGTTTCCAAAAGTGTATCTTTATAAACAATACCAATAATATTATCAATATTCTCTTTATAAATGGGAATTCGTGAAAAATTAAGATCTTCATGTTCGTCCATGACTTTACCAACGATGTCATTATGCTGGAGCGCAAAAATAACGGATCGGGGTGTTAAAATATCTTCAATGGGTATTTTTTTCAGTTTAAATAAATTTTCAATAATATCCGATTCATGTTCATCAATAGATCCTTCATCTTCACCCATTTCTGCCATGGCAGTAATTTCTTCTCTACTGACTTTTTTCATTTCATCTTCATCTGGAGTCAATTGGGCTGACAAAGCCTCACTCAACCATACAAATGGAAATGTAAAGATCATGAGTACCCGAATGATATATGCCGAGGGACTGGCCAATCGTTTCCAATAGGTTGCCCCAATGGTTTTGGGAATTATTTCTGAAAAAACAAGAATACAAAAAGTCAGAATTCCAGATGCCATGGCAACAGATCCTGACCCAAATACATGCATGGCTTGAGCGCCAACGCCTGCAGCACCCACTGTATTGGCAATCGTGTTTAAAGTAAGGATGGCCGCCAAGGGGCGATTAATATCATCCTTGAGATGTTGAAGCAGTTTTCCGCTACGGTGATTGGTCTTAACGAGGATACCAATATGGGAATGGGTAACAGATAACATAACTGATTCCAAAGTGGAACAGATAAAGGATACGCCTAAGGCGAGGAAGAAATAACCGAGTAATGTGGACATTTTCTATGTCAAACTTACGCAGTTTTGAATGGTGTAAACCTTCCTTTTTCCTGACGATTTACAGAAATCCACATGGGCAGATAAATCAATCCCATCAAGGTAAAACCCACCAATTCAAAGGTGAATAAATAATAGGGCCATTCACCGATGAGAAAGGGACTGTCCCCACCCGGTTTGGCACAAATGAACCAATAGTTCGCGCCCTCACCAAGAATTTTATTCACCACGCCGATAACAAAAACGACACCATTGGTAATTAGAAATGTGTTTAATAGCGATCCTTTTCGGCAGCGCATTCCATCCACCCAAATGAGCCAAACTACATTGAGTATTACAATCCCGTGGGAAAGAAAATTCCAGAAGATGGAAATATCACCATATGGCCAACGGGCGGGATCTGGTGTTAAAATACCCTGAAGTGCCCCCACCAATCCCCAAAAATAGGCCAGTTCAAAAGCAGCTTGTGATTTTTTCCATAAGGCAAAGGCTGTAAGAAATAAACTAATACCGCACATGTGGAGTGACAGATCATCTTTAAGAAAATAATCATCAATATAAATTTGGAAGGCATCAAAAAGTACTTCTTGGAAAATGGTGAATACGGCCAGGAAAAGGGCAACCCCAATCCGTTGAGAAGGACTAAGATAATTTTTACCTATAAATGGTAGTGCGAGCCAAATGGCCAAACAGACGCCCATATAGACCATATGCTCAGTGCCAAAGGTGGGGAAATCAGTGGGGGACATAGATGGTGTAGTGCTTCAGTGTTTTATAAGATGACTTTTTGGAATGCCTTGGCCAAATATACAGCCTTCCCTTCTTGAAACGCATTGTAGATCTGAGAATCTTTTACACCGGCAAAATCTCTAAAAGCGGTTTGTATCGCTTTGGGTACATTATCAGCAATCATCGACATTTTTCGTTCATGAATCTCATCCAAAGCCTGGATCACTTCTTTCGTAATGGTTTCATTATGAATTAAGTTAAGTTCAGCCAAATTAAATGCTGATTCCATTTCGGCTAACATTTCTTTGCTCCGTAAATCCACCCAACT
>CAJWPW010000222.1 GCA_913045415.1 uncultured Fidelibacterota bacterium
AAAATCTCTTGAATAGTTCCAACTCTTTCGGATGGTTTCCCGTCCCCCTAAGTGTTCATCAATATACTGGAAAAAGATACAGGTTCCGTACATGAAAGTGCCCTCAGTTCCAATCGCATAATCTGGATTGGAGAAAAAGTTCGGGATATACCGATAAAAATCATTGATATTGTCGTACAACTCATCTTCACTCCAAGTGGCGGACGCTTCCATGAACCAAAATTTTTCATAACAATTATACCCAAATTGAATGGAATGAAAGAATTCGTGAACCGCAGTCACTTGAATATTTTCTAATACAGTATGATTATTAAACTGAGATGCAGTATATGAATTTCTCATTTTAATAAATCCATAACAAGATTCTCCTGATCCTTCTCCAAAAGTCAGCCCAAAATAAGTTGGGGATAAATATTCAATATAAATCTCATAAAGATCATGATCATTATTTGGATTCAGGGGTGGTGGGTCAAAGCCCATGGAATCGATATAAAAGGACCAGACTTCTTCAAATACGGCACCCATGTTTGTTACATAATCTTCATTTTCCACTGCATCATTTGATGATCCGTCCAAGGTATAATAAAAACGAAAATGATCCGAATCGTAAGTTTGATCCAGAACTGTAGATTTTAAAACAATGATCTCGTTCCCATGAACTGAAAGTCCGATTTCGCTCAATCGCGATTTTTCAAAATCTGTTAAACCAATGGCGCCCTGTCGAATCAAATTATTTATATGCAGCGTTGCATGAACAGGCTCGCTTGAATGGAAAAGAGCATCGTAGGAATCTTTTACTGACAATTCTCGTCCATATAAACAATTGCAGATTGAGAATAATAGAAGGAGTCTATTCGTCCAGATCATCAAATTTGTCTTTGAATTTAAACCTGATATAAAGACCCATTATTAAAAAGACAATTGCCCAGACCATTGATAAAAATAAGAGTGAATCCTTCATAGTATCACCAAATAAGGTCTAATAAAAAAGTTGTGATTAATACACCCAACCCACTTTGAGTTTGAGAATTCATTCTATCGTCTGAATCTAGGAGTAATCCTGCTACTGTTAACCCAGTTCCAGTGATATAGAGCCAATCCCTTATTTCTTGAGGCATCTCTTTATTCTGTTGTCCTAAATTCATCTTTTTTACGGTGTCAAGTTGGGCAAGATATTCCGTAGAATAATGGAGCGAAGCCACCAGAGTGTTTGAGTTTTTTACCAATAAAAAATCATGGTTTTCAATGGGCTGTTCAATTCGAATGCCCAGTTGAATGGATTCATCACTCTCAATGATTTGAAAATCTATAACCTGTGGAGGCAATTTGCGAGGCACGAGAGTAGAAGAATCTCCTTTGACCTTATACATTGTTATGTAAAACCAACCCGAACTGGCCTGCCAGGCCGTGATATTACTCATGTCTGGTAAATTATTCATCTTCAATTGAACAACAATTCCATTGGATTTGGATTTAAGGGAAATGGAATTCAGTTCGCTTGATTGAGAGTACAATATCGCTGCACAAAAAGTGAATAAAATGATATGTTTTAAAAAATTGATCTTTATACCTGATTGAAAGATAATTAAAATTAAGAAAAAAGTGAGACTATCAACTTGTTTGTCTTACAATAAATTTGTTTATTTGTTTCATCTCTAACAATCAACTAATAATTGGGTAATGGTTTTATCTAGCTTGGTTTTTAATCTAGAAAAAATTTAAAAATGACCTATGGTAATGTACTATTCATTTTTCAATATCAGTGATAGACTTATATTGAATGATTTACTCATTGTTCAGATTAACAGCACAGGGTAATTTTCTTGACTTAAATCCGTGAATAAATGAATTTTAAATCCATACCAATCATCATCATCCTGACCGCGCAAATTCTAATAGGACAATCAGAAGAAATGGATCCGGAAACTGTATCAGCTGACAAATCAGTTCAGGGAGCATTTGGTGCTGTAACCATCGATGGTAAAATCTGGAACCAGATTGCACTTCGCCCCGTTATGCCCTTTGGTAAATTATCCGTTGCTCTGGATCTTGTCATTTACATCGACCAGGATGGCAATATACACGATGATGAATGGGATTTTTCCAGTGGAGAAAAAGTCAAGAATGCGATTATCGATAAGATTTATTATATTCGGTATGGTAGCCGCTGGGACAAGAATTATTTTAAAATCGGTGCCTTAGATAATGTAACCATGGGGTATGGTATCCTTTTAAATAATTACAGCAACACACTATTATATCCACAGGTTCGAAAAGTAGGCATGGAATTTAGAACCCAGGCCTTTGGTGTCAATGTGTATGGTTTTACTAATGATTTTAAGGAAAACCTTGGTGTGACCGGTGTACGTCTTTCTGCCCCCATCTCTTATGGATTCACAGGGGGCGTTTCATGGGTGGGTGATCGAAACCAGTACCTTGGATTAAAGGACTCAGATGATGATGGCCGTCCTGATCTTGTGGATGATTTTCCCGATAATCCAAAATGGTGGGTTGATACAGATGGTGATGGTTGGGCAGATAATGATACCTTAAATGAATTTGATGTAGATGGTGATGGTTGGACAGACTCAGCATATACTTGGCCATTATGGGGTATTGTAATAGATCCAGATGGTGTATCAACTAAACCTGAACCGATCAATATTAAGAAAGAATCGGATCCAATTAATTCATTTGCTCTAGACGTGGGTATCCCGCTTCTCAGGGATGGCCCGATTTCGTTAGATTTTTATGCCCAATATGCAAGTTTATTGGGTAAAACAATTGATCCTATCTATCATAAAGAAATAGATGCCGGATATGGAATTATACCTCTTGGTTTGTCTGCAGGATTCGGCCCTGCAAAATTTAATTTTGAATTTCGGATGATACCGAAAGGAAATTTTGAGTTTGGGTATTTTAATCGATCCTACGAAATAGAGCGGGCTACTTTCCAGAGTATATCAGGGAATCAGGGTACAATTATTACAAAAGCAAGCAAACTGGGAACTTACGGCCCACAGAAAGGGTTTTATTCTTCATTGAATATTGATCTGGGAAGTTTATTTGATGCTGGATTA
>CAJWPW010000223.1 GCA_913045415.1 uncultured Fidelibacterota bacterium
GAATTAGTGGGGTCATCTGATTGAGCATCTAGGTAGAAATGAGACTAACTACTTTATGTATTGAAGGGTGGGGTCTTGGTGCGCCCCCGGGGGGACTTGGTTAGTGGCTCATCCCTCAAGCTTCGCCAGCTCCTGTATCTGGATCAGGGCTGAAACTTCATGCCCGGGCAGGATTGCTGTGTAATGATGGGCCGGGTGTTGGTTGGCTGGGGGGCCTATGGATCAATTACCCATACTATCAGGTGGACCACTTTTTCGGGGGAGGACCAATAATTATTTTTGAGTCTGTGACACGATATATTCTACTGCAGCTTTTATTTCTTCATTTGTACAATCATCACAGCCACCTTTAGGATCCATCCCTCCCTCAGTACCTTTAATAGCTGCATCAACTAATTCAGGAATACCTTTGCTTAAAAACTCTTCCCATTCATTTTGAACTCCTAGCTGTGGGGCTCCATACAGCCAGCCCCAGAAGCCTCCATCATGACAATCGGCACATACACTTTGGTAAATCTTTTGGCCAGTTGATTGACTACCTGTAGCCCAGCAAATCTGTGCGGAGATGAAGAATACGGATATTAAGTAGTATTTTTTCATATTAGTCTACTGAGAATATTACCATTTTTACTTGGTAGAACCTGTCCATCATCCGATCAACGTTAGTGTTTTCTCCTAACCTAAACGTACACTACTCTGACGGGGTTTTTAAGTCAAACCTAAAGTGGCACTTCAGATAGAAATGCGACTAACTACTTTAAGTATCTTATGGGGAGGTACAAGCGAGTCCCCGGGGGTCTGTATGAAGAGCCTACCCCCCCCCATCACTCCTAAAGTTCATCAATCTCCTGCATCTCAACTAAGCCCGCCGTCTTCTTTCAAGAATAAAAATTATTGATCGAATTGGGTAGTAGTTATTTCAATTATGAAGTAAGGTTATTCATGCTTGGAGTATTACCTGAAACCAACTAATAAGTGATGGACTATTGGTGAAGAAGTTTCATCATTCAAAATTGATAAAACCTTAAAATATTTAAGTTAACATAATGACGGCTACACAAGAATACTTTGCAGTAAAACTGAAATTGTGGACAGGAATGTTTCTAATGATTTATTGCGTCACCCATTATTTGAATCATTCAATTGGTATTTTTGGTTTAAATGCAGTTGATTATATTAGAAGTATCTTCCTGTTTTTTTGGAGGAATCCTGTCATGAATTATTTTCTACCTGGCGTAGCCGTGATCCACATTTATTTATCATTGTCGAGGGTAATAAGGATGGCTTCTTTCAGAGGTTTTAAAAGACATGAATGGTTCCAGTTAATTGCAGGCATATTAACAGTTCCTGCATTGGCACTCCATGTTTCAGGGACAAAAATAGCACACATTTTTTATGGTATCGATGATACATATACTTTTTTCAGTGCAGATATAGGAGATTATATTGATATAATTATATTTAATTTATTGATGCTGCTCGTATGGATTCATGGATATATAGGGGTTAAATATTGGATGAAAGTAAATTCTACATACCAGAGATATTTAAATAAAATAGAAATGTTCTTTTTTATTCTTCCAATACTAGCTTTGGTGGGATTGATAAGTATTTTTAGAGAATCAAATTTAAATCAATTAATAGATCCAAGATACAAAGAAAAAGTATTTAGTTCCTCAAATCCTGAAAATGTAGACCTGGATAAGGTTACAGAGAATACAATTATGTACTTTGTAATTCCCTACCTTTTGTTGATCCTACTTCTTTTTACAGGCCGTTTCATTTACTTCAAAATTAAACGCCGTAACAACTCAATTCAAATCAGCTATCCTGAAGGAGCAGTATCAAAGATTTTTCCAGGGATGAGCATTCTTGAAGCAAGCCTAGATGCAGGGATCCCCCATGCCCATGTATGTGGTGGGCGGGGCAGATGTTCCACTTGCAGAATAAGAGTTGATCAGGGATTGGATCAGTTGGAGCCTGCAAGACAAAATGAGAGAAGAGTTTTAAGGGGAATAGGTGCTCCTGAAAATATCCGTTTGGCTTGCCAGGCTTTTCCTAAAATCGATTTACATGTTTCTCCTCTACTCGCTCACGATGCAAATTTTTTGGAAGCCACTTCTGAGAAGAAATACATTCACGGAAGTGACAGAGAATTATGTATTATGTTTACGGATTTAAGAGCCTTCACAAAAATGTCAGAAAAAAAACTGCCTTATGATGTGGTTTTTATTCTGAATCAGTATTTTAAATTAATGGGAGAAGTCATTGAAAATCATGGTGGCTATCTGGATAAGTTCATTGGAGATGGAACCATGGCACTTTTTGGTATTGAAGAAGGGCCTAAGGAGGGTAGTCGGAATGCAATACTGGCAGCACGTCAAATGAATGATGAATTGAAAAAACTAAATGAAAGGTTAATCCATGACCTTCCATTTCCATTGAAAATGGGAATTGGAATTCATTCTGGAAATGTTATCTTCGGTAAAATGGGATATAAACATGCCAAGAATCTGACTGCAGTGGGTGATGCCGTGAATACTGCTTCAAGGCTTGAATCTTTAACCAAAGAATTCAAATGTCAGTTGATTATTTCAAAAAATACCTATGAACTTTCTGATTATCAATTTAATCCTCTAGAGGAAGACTCAGTAAAAATTATAGGAAGGGATGAAATGCTGGATGTAATAAAAATTAAAGATACTTCTATGGTTGAAATAATTCAGTAATAAATACTATTTATGGCTAAAGTTTCAATTGATAAAGAACTATGTACAGGTAAAAAAGATTGTTTTCGGGCATGCAAAGTTAAAGTTTTCACCTGGGAAAAAGCGAGTGGTGTGACTTTTCTGACTAAAGTCAAACTGATGATAGAATCTAAAGGATACCAGGCAGTTGTCAGAAATGAATCAGCCTGTACTGCATGTCTTGATTGTGTTCAGGCCTGCCCTGAGGGAGCAATTACAGTAGAGGAATAATTTGATGTATTCAGTGAGTTGTACTCTTTGAGGACTAGTTTTGATTATCTGACTGTGAAGAATTAGTGTGTGTGCAAATAGAATTCATC
>CAJWPW010000224.1 GCA_913045415.1 uncultured Fidelibacterota bacterium
GGGGAATTGAATGATGGCTATTTTTACCATGTTAATAATTGCGGAATAATATATTGCGACACAAGTTTAATTGTTTCAATTGCCTGAGTGGGTGAATTATAATTAGTGCGTGTAACAACAATCACCGATTCTAATTCGGGAAGAATCAGAACAATATTCCCACCATTGCCAGCCATAAACCAACCGTTAGTCATTGATTTTTCACCAATTGGAAATTGGAAATTCCAAAAATAATATCCATATCCAGCACCAGAATCATCATCCATTCGATGAACAGTTAAACAGTCATTGATCCAATCTTTTGGTATGAGTTGATTCTTTTGAAAAACGCCATCGGCTTGAACTAATTCACCGATTTTTAAAAGGTCTCGAGAACGCAGTTTTAATCCGCCACCTGTCATAGCCTCATTTGTTGGGGAATATTGAAATTCATAATTTTCAATCCCCAATGGTTTGAAAAGCGTATTGATTATATATGTATCCACAGGTTGATTTACCACATTTTCTATTACTTCTCCCATTAATACAGCATTAATTGTGGCATAGCGAAATGGGCCGAATCCATTTTTATCTCTTAAATAATTTTGTTTAACAGGCAGGTTTACAATCCATTTTGACCAATCGTCTTGCTTATGCATTTTATCTTCATTTCCGGGGCTTGAATCATCAGAGTCATTTGCCAAAAACCCCGAAGACATTGTTAGAAGATCTTTGATTTGTATGTTTGATTTTATTGAATCATTTTTCATTACAGCACTATTGAGATGAATAGATATTTTGTCTTCTACTCCAGAAATATTTCCATTTTCAATCATCTTTCCCGTAACAATAGAAGTGATAGCTTTTGTTACGCTTCTTGTATCATTCAATAAATCTGCGCGGCCCTTTCCAAAATATTGTTCATAAACTAATTCCCCTTTTTGACTAACAAGAATAGATGTGGTTTTCGGAAATTCACCAAGACCTAATCTAGTTTCTAATTCTAAAAGGTCTAATTGGTACTGTGAATTGGTTGATGCACATCCGCTTAAAATGAAAATTATAAATATTGCCAATAAAATTCCAACGGTTCCCCGTATGTTCTGTGGCTTAATTGATTGAAACATGTTTTTCTCCACTCACAACAAAACCAACCTCATAAACATCCGTCAAGTCTTTCAACGCATCTGTTACAGCCCCAATATTGTCAGGATTTACAATAAAAGTCATCCCGATACCCATATTGAAAACGCGATACATTTCATCTTCATCCACATTACCGATAGATTGCATCACATCAAAAACGGGGATGTTCGGCCAAGAACCTTTCTGAATTTCTACGCCACAACCATCCGGTAAAATCCGTGGAATGTTTTCTACTAATCCTCCGCCGGTAATATGGGCGATGCCTTTCACATCAATTCCAGCGTCCAAAGTTGCGAATACATGGTTCGTATAATTAATATGCGGTTCCAGCAATGTGAGTCCAATTGATTTTTCCAATTCAGGAATCGTATCACTCACATTGTAACCGCCAATTTCAAAAAAGAGTTTCCGCGCAAATGAATAACCATTCGTATGCAGTCCGCTTGATGGAAGCCCCAAGACCACATCGCCGGGCCTGATGTTTTCACCCGTAATAATTTTTTCTTTTTCTATCACACCAGTTATGATGCCAACCAAATCATGCTCGCCGGGAAGATAAGTATCGGGCATTTCTGCCGTTTCACCACCGACCAAAGATACGCCAGTGTCTTTGCAGGCTTTCACCATTCCGGATACAATTTCTTCTACAATTTCCGGCTTCAGTTTATCATTTGCAATATAATCCAAAAAAGTGAGCGGCCGAGCACCCATGACCAATATATCATTGGCGGCAGCGCTCAAAAGATCAATACCGATGGTATCAAATTTTTCCATCTTGCGGGCGATTATTGTTTTCGTTCCCACACCATCGATGCTCTGGACCATGACCGGATGATCATATTTTTCGAGAATAGGTTTCAGGTCATAGAGTGAACCGAAGCTCCCTAATCCCGTAAGAACACTGGATGTAAAAGTGGACTTGACCCCATCTTTAATGCGATCGACTGCTTCGTTTCCGGCATCGATATCCACACCGGCTGATTTGTAATCTGTCTTGTTCATTTCTTTTTGGACACTGAGTACACCGAGCGGCACAGAGAAAAAATTAAAGCCAACTCTGTGGTTCTCTGCGTTGCCCCGCTAATCATAAGTTCTCCCGCAATCCATTCGTCCACGCTTCGTTCGTTTCTTTCACAGATAAGTTTACCACGCCATTCATTTCAATTGACTCACCACCGGTCGATCCAATTTCGAAAACATTCAATCCAACATTTAAAAATAATGATTTTATTTCATCCATATTTTCGGGCGATACTTCCAAAATAAAACCACCCGTTTCAGAAAATAAAATTTTATCGGAAGTAAGCCCACTTTCAATTTTTACATCACATCCGATGCCATTTCCAAAAGTCATTTCCGCCAAGGCAGAAGCCACGCCGCCATCGGAAATATCGTGGCATGACAAAACCAAGCCATCATCAATACAATCGGTCAGGGCAAAGATTTGATTTTTCACTTCTTCCAAATTCGGCTTGGGGATATTGGCTCCGAACTCATCATGTAAACTATAATAAACCGATCCACCTAATTCATCTTTTCGTTCACCGATCATTAACAAAACAGAATCATTATTTTGGAAATGTGCCGGCACTGTTTTGTTCACATCTTTGAGCCTGCCCAAACAACTCACAATGGGGCTGGGGGGAATAGCGCCGTTTTTAGATTCGTTATAAAAACTCACATTTCCCGCAATGATGGGCGTTGCATGGTTGGGGTTATCCTTTAAAGTAATGGCGTGACACGCATCGGAAACACCGCGGACGCTCTCCACAAACTCCCACATTTGATGGGGTTTTTCAGGATTTCCAAAACAGAGACAGTCAGACAATGCGTGGGGCATTGCGCCAACGGCTGCCACATTCCGCATGGCTTCCACCACCGCATTTACGCCGCCCCCATAGGGATCGATGAGTCCGTATCTTGGATTATGATCAGTAGA
>CAJWPW010000225.1 GCA_913045415.1 uncultured Fidelibacterota bacterium
TTTTTCGATATCGATCATGACCAACAATCTGTATCTGGAAAAATCGAGCCAAAAGAACAACTATTAGAAACCAAGTTATTCCAATAGCAATCAAATATTGACGGAAGGAGACAATATTTTCAGCCTTTAACATCAGTTGATTTTATGTAAAGGGTATATCACTTGGAGGATACCCGCAAAACTTAAAGTATAAATTGTTGTACCGAGCCATTTTGCCCAAAATAGTTGCGGATTGATCATCCAAATATCTTGGTATTGAACTACACAAAAGATCAGAAATTGAAATATAAGAATTGCAACCCAGGATATCGAAAAATAAATCGGATTTAATCGTGAATAAGTACCCATGAGATACCCACCAAGATATCCAGTAACAGAATAAATCAACGGTGATAATCCGAAATATGAAGCTGCCCCTGAGAGATCAATTAATAATCCTATCAAAAAACCTGAAATTGTTCCGATAGTTCGACCGTATTTAATAGACCAATACAATACTAGGATAACAAGGAAATCCGGTCTAATTGTTCCTATAGATAAAAAATCCGCAAGCAATAATTGAGCGAGCCAAATTAATAAACCCGAGAGAATAAAATCAGTCCATTTCATATGAATTCTCGATGATCACAAAAACAAATTGAAAGGCACTCAAATCATTGGGTGAATTGACATTGATAACTTTTTGAAAACTACCTCGTTCATCATTGACACCGACAACCTTACCAACGGGGAGACCTGACGGATATATGTCACTGAAGCCAGATGTGATAACCTTATCGCCAATATTAATCTCTACATTTTTTTGAACTTCCCTAATCTGACCTCCAGATTTTCCAAGCCATCTTAAAATGCCTGTTGCTCCACTAGGTAAGATTCTAACACTTAACCGGTAGTTCACGTCTGTTATTAATTGAACAATAGAAGCAGTTTCTCCTGCCACAATTGTTTTTCCAACCACACCTTTTGGTGTAAGGACAGCCTGGTTTGGTTTAATACCATCCCTTTCACCAGCATCGATCACAATGGAAAGTAAATTAGATTGAACTCCCTTATTTATGACTCGCGCAGGTTTAAGAATCAATTTAGTCTGACGTTTAAAATCCAACATATCCAATAATTGGTCATTCTCTCTTTGAAGATTAAGCATTGATTCAACTTGAAGAGACAAGGCTAGATTTTTTTCCCTGAGAAGTTGGGCTTTTTCTTCTAGGAACATAAGGGATTTCACCCAGGTCATAGGTGAAGAGATGAATGCAACTGTCTCGATCGCTTTCCCTCGAATCACATGCATTCGGGGATCATCGCTATTTAATAGGAGGAAACTGGAAAAGACTAGAGCAAGGGCAAATATAAGATGATCTTTATTACGAACAATTGCAAGATAGAGCCCTCGCATACACCGTTACAAAAGTACAGCTTCGTATTTTTTCAGGTTTTCCAAAACCATACCCGTTCCCCTAACTACTGAGAGCAACGGATCCTCAGAAACATTTACTGGAATATTTGTCCGTTCTCGTATAATTTGATCTATACCTTTCAATAAACTGCCACCTCCTGCAAGAATAATTCCCCTTTCAAGAATATCTGCTGCTAGTTCGGGTGGTGTTTGTTCAAGGCACCGTTTTACCGCTTCAACTATTTGATTCACTGGATCTTTCAAAGCCTGGCGAATTTCATCTGATGATACTTCAATTGTTTTAGGAATTCCAGAAACAAGATCACGTCCTTTCACTGCTATATCGGAAGAATTCATCTTCATGGCTGACCCAACAGATTTTTTAATCTTTTCACTCATACCAAGACCAATTTCGAGTTTATGCTCACTCCTAAACCATTGCAAAACTGCTTCATCCATTTCGTCTCCAGCAATTCGAATTGTTTCTTTCGTAACAACGCCATTCAATGAAATAACAGCGATCTCAGTCGTTCCGCCACCAATATCAACAATGATGTTTCCCACAGGTTTACTTATATCCAATCCAATTCCGATGGCGGCAGCTACTGGTTCTTCTATCAAATAAACTTCTCTTGCATTGGCGCGTTCACCAGAATCTTTTACAGCACGGCGCTCCACTTCTGTCACGCCAGATGGAACGCAAATAACCATTCTTGGTCGAGCAAGACGGTTCAAGTTAATCTTTCGAATAAACCCTTGGAGCATACCATCTGTCATTTTAAAATCAGCAATTACACCATCTTGCAGCGGGCGAATTGTTTCCAATTCACGGTGGGTTTTACCTAGCATTGCCTTGGCTTCATCCCCTACTGCGACAATGGTATCAGTATGAACGTTACGTGTAACAATCGATGGTTCATTCACTACAATACCACGACCCTTTAGCCAGATTAAGGTATTTGCGGTACCCAGATCAATGGCAACATCACCGGAAATCCAGTTGATTAAATTTGGGAATTTAATGGTTGTCATGGCGTGCAATTTCTAATAGAAGAATCAAAATAGAACGTCTAATTTACAATGAAAATCTCGTCGAGATAAATGGACAATTATACTATTTACTCTCCCGTGCCTTTTGCATTCCATTTTTGCTAAGGGCATCAGCACGAGTATTTTTTTCCCGTCTCACATGGGCTACGGACCAATGATCCATTTGATTTAGTTCAAACATAACACTTGAATGCAATTGCTTCATCCGGTCGTTTTTTACTTTATACTTACCATTTATTTGGTTGACAATTAATTCACTATCCGAATATATATCAAGATTTGTAATATTTAATTCTAGAGATACATGAACTCCTTTAATCATGGCCATATATTCGGCCTCATTGTTGGTTTTATCGATCAAAGGCTCTGAAAATGAAATAATTTCCTGGCCATTCAGGAAAATGGCTCCACCAATACCAGCAGTTTTAGTATGTAGGTCAGCTGCACCATCCACATAAAGATCCGCTACCCCATTATGCTTTTCTGGTGTCTTGATCAATTTGGACAATACTTGTTTGTGAGATTCATCCAAATCTCTGGACTGGATTGCTGCCTGAATTGCCAGGTATTCATCTTCCGTAAATGATTTCATTTTAGGATTGGATATAGGGAT
>CAJWPW010000226.1 GCA_913045415.1 uncultured Fidelibacterota bacterium
TATATATTGTATTGGTTATAAATAATGAAAATGGTAAGCTTTTTCAGATACATAGTTATATAAATAATGAAAAATAAATCAACGCTAGTATTTATTGCTCTCTGCGCGCTTGTGCCAATTATTTTTATTACGGTAGCTTTTTTTGGATCAGGAAAAGAAGTGCCTATCTCCTTACAAGGACCGAACGCTTTTGGTTTCGATGATGAAAAGATCACTAAGAAATATGATTATTTAGAAAAGAAAGAAAAGGAAAAACGGGAAAAATTTAAAAAAGAGGTGGAAAAAATATGGGATTCCTACAAGGAATCAACATCGAAGACCTATGTATCCTACAGTAAGGATCTCACTTCCCGGACAATAGTAGATTTTGAGAAAGGGGAGGTTACCATAGAGGTGATCGTGGATGAAAATGAAAGCAAAGACGGTTCTTACAACCTTGATCTAAACCCGGGTCAAAAGATTAACATCACTCAAATAGGCAATGTGAAAAATATTATTCTTTCTATCAACGCATCACTAATTAATACGATAACTTTTTTCGCGTTACAAGATAAAAAAGATGATGGCGATCAAGATGGATCGAGAAGCGGCAAAGGCCTTAATTCTAAATTTTTACGGCAATTGAATAATATTCTGAAAGAAAAAGGAGACGACGGAAAACCGATTTTGAAAGATCAATTAGTTGATGCCAGCGGTAAAGTTGTGAAAGGTATGAGCAATACTCTGAATTTTGCCAAATCTGTTGTCAGTACACAATCCAAAAAGGTACGCATGCATTTTTCAAAGGATGGAAAAAAACGGACCATTTTTTCCATCAAGATACCGATGAGTGATGATCATATTGCCAAGCGCAGGGACAGATATAAGGACCTTATTGTTATAGAGGCAAGAAGGTTCAACATTCCTCCGGAAATTGCATTGGCAATTGCCGAAACAGAGTCGGCTTTTAACCCCAAGGCAAAGTCTCATGTTCCCGCCTATGGATTGATGCAATTGGTTCCGAAATCGGGTGCCCGGGATGCCTACCAGTGGATCTATAAAAAGGATAAATATGTCAGCGGCAAATACCTATACAAACCCAAGAACAATGTTGAACTGGGGTGTGCTTATTTATCCATGATCAGGCATCATTATTTTTCTCGTATTCGTGATGATGAACGAGCGTACCTTTGTGCCATACCAGCTTATAATACAGGTGTTGGGAATGTATCTAAGGCTCTCGTTGACAAAGCAAACATTAAGGAAGCATCTAAAAAGGCAAATAAGATGAGTACAGAGGAACTGTATGATAAACTGTATACAGACCTCAGCAGTAAGGAAGCAAAGAATTATCTAAAAAAGGTCTGGACTAGAAAAGAAAATTATAAATGATCAGCTTTTTGTTTTTGCGAGATTCATCCGCAAGATAAATACCCGCAGCGAACTGAGAATAATTGTACCAATAATTACTACATAGACAACCCGGGCCATGTATTCAGCACCAGGCATACCGGCCTGGATCACTGCCTGGATCAGTACAGCAGCAGCCAGTCCCCGGGCAAAAACTGCATTAACCAGTTGTCGCTGGTCTTTTGGCATCCCCTTAGTTAATGGCATTGATCCCATGCGAGTAATCATGATCAGCACCGATAAAATGCTACCTATAACCAGCGCTGTTTGATCCGTAATATCAAGCAGGATACCCACATAAATGAAAAACAGCGCTTTTAGAAAAAAGGAAATCAAATTGTAATACCGTTTCTCAGTTGCTGAGGTTACTTCGACTCCAAGGTCACCCTGGATGGCTTTTTGTTTTTCCGCAACCGACCTGGAAAGAATCCCCTCTTTTATAGAGGAAAGTTGCTTTGAATTATTGAGGATCAATCCCAGGAATAAAGCAGCAATAGGTCCATTACCTCCAAAGTATTCCGTTGCCAAATAAATCAGTATTAAATATGCAATCGTAATAATATAATTTTGTTCTTCAAACACTCTGATAACTATCCATATTATGCCACCCAAAACACCGATAAATCCAGCAATGGCAAATAATTCAATAAGGTAAGTGAGTGTTTTTTGAACACCAAAAATTCCAGTAATATAAACTTCTATAACTGATAGCGTTGCCACAATACAGAATACATCTGTAAGTGCAGATTCAAGGGCTAATCTGGAAAATAACTTTCCTCCTACACGTATCTGACTCAATATAGGAATCACAAATGAAGATGATACACCAGCAAGAGAAAACCCAATAATCATTGATGCCATCATTGTTGTTCCATCAAGATGATATTGATGGATATAATAAAATGTTCCCCCCACTACGATTGTGGAAATAACAAAATTGTATATTGTCAGGATGAGACTGGAAGAGAATTCCCTGATCAGCGAGGATAGATTAATATTAAATGCACCATCAAAAATCAGGATCAATAGAGTGAAGGTCGTGAATACTGGTGCAACGGAAGCTAGATCCTCTGGCGATGTGTATCCGAACCCATTGGGGCCGATAAGAAATCCAAGTATAATAAGAAACAAAACATCGGGTATGTTTGTCCGGCGAAATAATGCCTCGGATAAGAAGCCAAAAATCGCTATTAAGCTAAATGCCAGTAATGCGGTATTAACGTTCAAAATACTAGGCGAATATTAATCGATTTTTACTTGCACTATTTATTTAATTTTTCCGATGTGGGCTTTGACCATCACCGTTTCTGTCCAATAAATTGGCCAAAAACCTTCTATTGTTTTCGAAAATTTTGGAGCAATTAAGACATCATATTCTTTATTTTTATTTAATAGATCCTGTAAAGCTAAGTTTTCAGTATCAATAAATATTAGTCCTAATATTTGTGCTGCGGTTGTTTCTGTATAATCAAATTCCGATGATATAATTGAAATATTTGTCGTAGCCATTCCAATAGTTGCAGTTTCGATCTTTCTTTTAAACATTCTATCAAAATCAAATCCTATAATTTTCACCGATTTTGCCTGGCCCCAAACTTCATCGGATATATCCAGGTCTTTTAATTGAATCTCCGGTGTCACGATACTGTGGGAAACCATTGTACAGCC
>CAJWPW010000227.1 GCA_913045415.1 uncultured Fidelibacterota bacterium
TTTTTTCCGGTTATACATTATTAAATCTACCAGCCCTGATAATAAGTTGTTATGCCCGTGTAGACGTTCCACCCATCAAAAGTATTATCTGCAATAATACTGTTCTTGAAACCGGCATAAAGATCAAAAGAAATGGGACCAATCCTGTTTTTAGAAATGGAATTCAAGAGCCATATTTCTGCCCCAAGGTCCATTCGTTTAAAGGATGAATTATAGCCCACATGTTCCTGCATCCATGTATCCCAAGCTGGATCCTTAGATACAAAGCGATCCTGACCTTTTAAACCATAATTTAATTCTGTACGGATCCGGAGTTGGTTTGGAATCATATCCAATTCTCCCCCAGCCCGAAAAAATAATCCCAGCCCTTGATCAAACTTATAGGTATTGCCAATCTGACTTGTAATGGAATCTGGATTCGTGTGCCCCCCGGAAAAAAGTCCCACTGGTGTATTTAAGATTTCCGGCGTACTGAACTTAATTAGGGTTTGGAAATACATCCGTCCTTTGGTATTTCCTTTTAACCCTGAGTTCCCATAGACCCCAATGGACCATCTGCTAACGCCATTACCGATTTTTGGTTCGGTGAATTGCTTTGATCCAACTGCTTTATCTTTAAAAGAAGACAATGTTTTTCCATAGGGTATAGCTAAAAAGATCTGTGCATAAAGCGCATTAGTATTGCCGTCCGTTGCCCAAGTCGGCTTTCCTTTCAATAATATTGTTGCACCCACCGTTACATCATTCACGCCGGACCCCGATTGTTCGCTGGGATAATAATAGGAGACTAGATCAAATAAAGAGACCGTACCTTCCCCGATATCCTGTGGAATAAACCGTGCATCAACAAGAAGATTATTCAGCGGGTCATTACCAGCATGGGTGGCCCACAAAACAGAAAATTCACTGCTCTTTTCATAAAACTTTTCATAAATAATACTGAGCGTATCTTTTAATCCTCTTCTTAATCCGGAATAATTGCTCGAATTGATAAAATCATAAAAATCACTTTTTGCATTTGTATGATAATTCAAAAGAACATCTACATCATCCATCCCCTTAATAGAATAATCTGTAATCGATCGGTCAATGGTGTAAGAATCCAGAATAGGCACGGAAACACTTAACGTCACTTCATTGGATAATCCATATTCTACCATAAATGTTTTACCAGTCGTTTTTTTGTCTCTCGATTCCAAATACAAGCCCGAAGGAGAAACGCCTTTTGATGTATCTATGAGCTGAGCGCCAAAAACGGGTAAAGAGAATCCATAATCTGAATTGAATCGAGTGAGCCATTCTTCAATCGTATTCACAGAATCCACCATTAAAGAGCCGTTGTGGTAAAGGTCATAATTGGAAGAAAAACGTACAGAATCGTTATGGGTTAAATTGTCAAAATAATGTCGACCTATTCCCCTAAGATCAAAAGATTGTTCATCCAAATCCCATTCTGATTCGGAAATACTGCTTCCATAAGAGAAACGGAATACATTGCTTGGAACTGTTGGAAGAATCTGCCCAAATAGAATATCTGCCATGAATAGAAGAACGAATAGTCGTTGCATCAATAGATCAAAAATGGTTGTCTAAATTCGTTGAATTTGTAGACATCATGAACCCATTGGGATGGCAAATAATCCGGCGACTTCTTTTGTGCAGCCAACAATCTTAACAAGTCCGAACCAAACAACTTATCAATATATCCATCTGCTTTCCACTGAAATTCCAGGGGATGAAGTTGGTTGATCAACATTATTAATGTTGTTGCAGTCGTTATTGGATTAAACTCATCTCGGTCTGTGATGGTTAATTGAATTCCACTGCAAGATTGACCGTCGTATTGGGGAATGCGTGTATGATAGATGGATCCAGTAGGACGATAATTCACTGCTTTTAATTCAACGCCCTTCAACTTCTGATCATTGAGTTTCTGTAACAGAAATGACGTGGCCAGCCATGGTGAACCAACAACCATATATGGTGTCTCCGTTCCAAAGCCAATATTCATATTGGTTCCCCGGAAAAGGTCCATCCCAACATAGGCGAGCAAACTCTCTTCGTTTCGAAGAAACGGTGTTGGATGGCGCCAAGGAATTTTCGTCTCATTATACCACATTTCACGATCCCAATTTGACATAGGCACCACAGTAAGATCAACCCGTTTCAGATCTTTGATCCATCCCATTTCATTAATCAGAATGGATGCTTCACCCAAGGTGAGACCATGACGGATTGGAAAAAGGTGGTAAGATTCATAAGATTGAAATTCTGTTCGCGGTATTGGTCCATCCACTATATCACCCCGTAAAGGATTTGGACGATCCAGGACCATCACCGGTATTCGCCTCTCTGATGCAGATTCAAATAATTTTGACATGGTGGCAATCATTGTATTATACCGTGAACCCGTATCTTGAAAATCAATCAAAACTAAATCCACCTTATCCATGATCCAATGCGGTGGATGAACATATTTACTGAACATATCAATAATGGGCGCACCGTGGACAGGATCAATTTGCTCTCGCCCAACCAGGGTTGCCCGACTATCGTCAATACCCCAGATCCCATGCTCAGGCGCTAATAAGGCAGACACCTTTACATCTGGTGCATTCTTCAAAAGATCCAAAATATGGTCACCATTTCTATTTACTGCAGTTTGATTGGTAAAAATGGCAATGGATTTCCCTGCTAATGGTTTAAAATCCATTTGTTCAAGTATATCTAATCCCGTATAAACCTGATCGAAAAATGATAGGTCCGGGATCTCCAATAAAGTGGAATATTCATATGAATGATGGGATGAGTCCTGTCCCAAAGAAATTGTACAGACAAGAAATAATAAAAGTTTGTGCCGGAATCGCTTCATATTCTTATTTAAAATTAGTCGGAAAGGATGGGAATCTAAATAAGAAACTAAAATTTTAATTCAAAGGGTTGATTTTAATATTTAATATCACCACATTCCTTATATCTATGAGCGACACAAATAATAATAATACCGGCGGCTTCGCCAAAACGACCGATTTCAAATGGCTTGGGATTGG
>CAJWPW010000228.1 GCA_913045415.1 uncultured Fidelibacterota bacterium
CATTATAAAGATTTGAAAAAAATCGCCAAATTCACAGGCTTTAATATCAAATGGTGGCGTTTATGCCTTTTGCTTTTCTTTATTCCCTTTTTGTGATGCGTAGAGTGCAATTCCACAAAAAACCATGGCTGCGATATAAGCATGATTGTTATTCCAATTAACCCATCCAAAATAATCACTGGAAACAATTAATCCAGCGAGGGTAAGACAACCAATGGACATCATGGGTTCTTTTTTTATTACTTGTAATTGCGTCATTGTTTCTCCTCTCCTAACAATTGATTGTGGGAATCTACGATTAAAAGAACATTATTTATTGGCATTCAGGATTTAGGGGAATACCATATGGGGGAGGACCAGGCCCGTTCTCTGACGGTCATAGAAATATGATCCGGGTACTGAGTGCCGTATCGGATTTGATCCCATAATTGCCAGCTGGCGGTGGGAATTTCAATCACCCGAACATAATAAAAAGCCTTCGCTTCCGGATCAAATTCCGGATCATTCCAAACCACCAACAATTCTTCCGCGCCTAGATCGGTTGAAAAAGCGCCTGTTTTTAAATCAACCGTGGCACCATTGTCCGGCACAGTCCCATCCCGATTCACACGTCGATCATCGGAAAGGGCCACATTAAAAATCTTTTCATGGAGTTCCCCATCCTTATGCCATCCCTTTACCACCTGAAGACGATCCAGGCCGGCGCCAATGGAATCTTTTTTAGCCCAGATAAGGAATGATGCGTTCGCTGTATTGTTGGGGAGGTCTCTTCCCATGGGCACCCCATTCGCATAGCCATCATTCACCAAGGCATCATTTGAATTATAATCACCTTTAAATCCATTTCCCCCAAAAAACCGCAATTGGATTCGGCTGCCACTGGTGGCATAACATTCCTTTTGTTTAAGGGCATCATATATATATCCCCGGGTGTTTTCCTCGGCCCATACAGCCACCAATCCACCGGGATTAACCACTTCGTACACCAGTAAGGATTCATCCAATACCCATCGCTGGGCTGCACGTGCTTCCGGGAAGAAATCTGCAATGGCGTTATTGCCCGTATTACTATTTTCTGCTACCTTACCCGGGGTGGCAGTGTGGGTGTCGGTACTGCCAATTATTCCAAATTTGAATGGATTTACTCCATGGGTATGTTCATGTTCCAATCCTTTTTTCAGGGCCCACCGTACGTAGTTATTTTTCTGAGGCGGCGAGTGGGCATAATTCTCAAAACCGGCAAATTCGTCATTTTTCCAAAAGGCTGCATGGACTTCCGAACTCCCTTTGGCTTGATGAATTTCGATCAAAGGTTCAAAATCTTGACGCAGCTGGGCATATTCTGTTGTCATGGGATTCCCATTACCATCCCTGTCGGAAAAGGCACCCCCGTCCGCCAGGTTTGTATTATGGGGGATGGCCATGGCGGTGGCGCCCTCATCGGTAATGTGCTGAAGCCACGTCCACAGTGCTTCTTCATGTTTCAGTTCGAAAGAACTTAAGGGGTAGTCGGGGAGCATCATGTCTCGGAAAATAATATTTCGATGAAGATGGGCACGTCCGCGGAATTGGGACCACTCATAACCGGCAAATGTGGTGAATTTCCCCGGTTCATAAAATTTTTCTGCTGCATCAAGAATAATATCCCAGGCCTTTGCGGTGGTTTTATATCCTCTAAAAAAGCGGGGGTGGGTTGGGTCTTCGACCCCTGCATTGTGGAGGGCGGCGTTAAATAATTTGCGCTGCTGAGATGTATCTATATATGCGGGATTATCCGGATCATGGATAGAATAATTGGGCTCATCCGGTTCATGGATGGCTCGAAACAATCTGGGTAATATAGCTTTATGACCCGGTTCGTCTGCATTTTGAACGGTGATTAATTCCCCAATCGCTTCTGCATGGTCCGTGACAGCAGAAAAATCAAGGGGACGATCGATCTGCACTTCTTTACCAAGGACTTTAATAGCATTACCTCGGGCAAATTGATATGCATCTTCCGGGTTAGCCAGCGTGCCCCCAACATAGGCATCTAAAGAAAGAGAGGTGTGGACATGTAAATCCCCGAAATAGAGGTTCCGCTGGGGATTGGGTGTTAATTGATTTTCATCTCTAAATCGTTCGGTACGGGTTTTATCGGATATGGGGTTGGGAACCGGATCTAAAATGGGCCCCTCGGGGAATAAGCTGTTAAAAATGATGCCCCCGATGAATAGAACAGCGAGGAGGATAGTGGTTAAAATGATGCGTTTATTTGATGGCGCCATGGGCTTTTATTGTAATGGTTTGTAGGCTAAATATCTGCGAACACTTGTGAATATCTATCACTTGATTAAGAAGGTAAAACGTAAGACTTTTTCTCTTTCCATATCCACCCTAAAAAAAATATCCTATTCTGGATGATAATTAATTTGTCTTCCAAAGTAAACAGATATAATTTTGCCGGCCTTCTAATGAAATATTAGGCGCTTTTTAACAAAAGAATTACACATGACGCGGGGTGGAGCAGTCTGGTAGCTCGTCGGGCTCATAACCCGAAGGTCGTGGGTTCGAATCCTACCCCCGCTACAAAAACCGAAAAGGTCTCGAAAGAGGCCTTTTTTGGTTTATGGGGGTAAAGGATGAGAACCGAGTTTGAGCCGAAGTCCCGATGGTATCGGGCCTGAGACCGGTGAAATCGGCTTTAGCCGATGAGGCAATCCTACCCCCGCTACACTCGAAAAGCCTTGGTTACCTGTCGGGAAGTTGAGGCTTTTTCTTTTACGTTTCCAGAGGATTTAAAATATTCTGTAGATATCCATGCTAGACGACGAGAAACAAGCACTTGATTGGGCTTTTTCTTTGACTTAATTTTTCTCCTGAATTGCAGATAATTGCAATCTCAACCAAACAATTTATTTAATCCGATCAAGAATAGGAATGTCAATATGGCGACTTTGATTTTGCGGGATACATACCGCGCATTGGAAGAGGAAATGAAATCTATTGATAAATTAAAGAGAGAGACTTCATTAAAGATTAGAGATGCAGCTAGTCATGG
>CAJWPW010000229.1 GCA_913045415.1 uncultured Fidelibacterota bacterium
GGACCAAGAAACTGTTGCGAATGGGACAGTAAAACCCACACCTATTATATGAATGGGTATGAACTCTTCCGGTGGAATGTTTGGAAAGATTGCGGAAATAATCCAATTTATCCCCAAGGTGGAACCTGGCCATTTGATCGAGCTGGTTGGTGCCCTGGAACCAAAGTGGATGAATACGAATTTGAACTTACGCCCTTTGTAATAGTTGGAGATTCCATTGCCATTGATTATGGGATTGAGCCTTATTCTGACAATGGTGAAAAAGATGGTGAATTTCGCATGGTGCATCAATTATTTTCCTATGGTCAACCAAATTTTAAAAATGATGCGGGGATCCTTGACATCATCGCGCCAAGTTCTAAAGGGCAATATTCCCGGATCAACCCAGCATTGGGTAGTCCAAGAATTCTCATTAAAAATACGGGTGAATTTGATCTCCATTCACTGGAAATCCATTATGGATTGAAAAAACGGAAAAAATCTATTTATAAATGGAGAGGAAATTTATCATTCCTTGAAAGTGATGAAGTTTATCTCCCCATTCCCAATTGGCATGGGCTGTCAAAAAATATTGTTTTTGAAGTTATGGTTTCAAATCCCAATGGTGAATTAGATGAAAACCCATTGAATGATCAACTAACATCGGTGATTCCTTTACCTAACATATTCCCGAATGAATTCACCTTACAAATCAAAACAAATAGTTTGGATCGCGCTCGGGAAAATTCATTTACGGTTTCTGATCTTGATGGAACTGTTTTGTATTCTGATGATAATTTTTCAGATTCAACTGAATACAATATCCCGATGAAAGTCAATAACGGTGACTATCAATTCCTGTTAAAAGATTATATGGAAGATGGTATCTCTGTTCATTGGTGGAACCGAAACAGTGCCCCGGAAAAGATTGGGATTAATGGTGAAGTCCGATTTTTATCCTTGAGTGGTGATACACTGCACCAATTTAACCCGGACTTTGGGCAAGAATTATTATATAATTTCCATGTAGGGCGGATACCCTAAAAGAATCAATATGAAAGAAGAGCATGAGTATATGGCTATCTTTTTAGATAGTGAAGGAAACCAGATGGCGCTTCATTCCATAAAATAAATATGAGTTTTTACATTTCATCTCTCATGGTTGCCATACCGATCTTTATGGTTTTGATAGGCATTGAAATAGTTGCAGCAAAAAGGATGGGTATTCATGTAAACAATTCCGCGGACATGATCTCCAGTTTAAGCTCCGGGATTACTAATACAGTCCGGGATGGACTCAAGTATGGTCTGGTGATTATCAGTTATTCGTGGCTGGTTAATCATTTAACCCTTTATAAGTTGGAACCAGTTTGGGCTGCGGTATTTGTTGCTTTTATCGTTCAGGATTTTACGGGTTATTGGCTCCATCGCTTAAATCACCGTGTGAATATTTTTTGGAATCGCCACATCATTCACCATAGCAGTGAAGAGTTCAACCTCTCCTGTGCACTTCGACAATCCATTTCTGACACTGTAAGATTTGGTGCTATCCTCATGATTCCCGCTGCACTCCTGGGTGTTCCCGCATCTATTTTTGCCGTTCTGGGGCCTATCCACCTTTTTATGCAATTCTGGTATCACACGCGTATCATAGATAAAATGGGCTGGCTGGAAAAGGTCATTGTTACGCCATCCCACCATCGCGTTCATCATGGCATAAATCCGGAATATTTGGATAAGAATTACAGTCAGATCCTCATTATTTGGGATAAACTTTTTGGCACATTCCAACCAGAACTAGCCAATGTAAAACCGGTTTATGGCATACTACGGCCTGCCAATACATGGAACCCAATAATCATTAATTATAAACATCTTTGGCAGTTGATTCAAGATGCGTTCCATGCTGGAAGTTGGTGGGATAAAATACGAATCTGGTTTATGCCCACAGGATGGCGACCTGAAGATGTGGCGGTAAAGT
The DNA here is from genome assembly GCA_913045415.1 of uncultured Fidelibacterota bacterium. Next base: position 1,961 of record CAJWPW010000229.1, read on the forward strand.
TTCCGATTAATACAATTGAGAATCCATTTGAACAAAAAAAATACAAAACAGAAAATTCTCTAACGCTTTTAGTCTGGAGTTACATGCAAATGTCTCTCTCATTGGTTTTTATGTTCATCATGTTTTATGAAGCATCTGAACATGGACTCTTTATTACAGGATTAATTGCTATATTTTTAATGATAAATGTTTTTTCTTATACATCATTAATGGATGGTAAAAAATATTCTTTATTAGCAGACGGAATTAAAGTTTCTATTCTTTGCTTTATTATATTTTATCAAAATATTAGCATTTCAGATTTGAATATGAGTCTAAAAATATTTTTGGCTTATAGTATTATTTCAACAATGGGAACATTTTACTTTTTGAAAACAGAAGTAAGACTCAATCAAATATTGAAACGATAGAATTTTTATTTGGTTAAGGATAATGATATTAATTCATTAACGCTAAAATAATTTCCACCCCATTTTCAGGTGAAACAAATCTTGTTTTTCCCTTCCGGTATTCATCTTCAACAATCAGCGTTACCAATTCCATATTTCCAGAATTAATCGCATACCGGCATACATCCTCTGCGCTCAAATTCAGGGTACCGGCCCTTTTGGACAATCCAAATTGGATATTTCCTATTTCGTTATACCCGCGATAAATCACTTCGGTGCAGACCTGAGATTCCGCATCATTGAAATCGAAAGAAAAATCATATTGATTCCCTAAATAGGAATGGATTGTTTGCATGACACCCATAATTTTCTGATTTGAAAGGTTCGGGCGAAAGACCGCAAGACGATTAATCTTAGTATCTAATATTTCTTCCAAAGGTCCAGATACGACTCCATCGGCGATAGCTTCAATAATATTATGGTTTAACTGAATCAAGGATTTTTGGTGGTCTGTAATTTGAATTTTGTCCCAATCAGATTTTTCCCAATTTTCTCTTTTACCAGTGTAAACAATACCATGTTTGAAGATTCCTGGCAGGAAAATATTGCTCATAAATCCTTCTGAATACGTGAGAATAATATCTCCTGGCTGCAATAAGGTCAGGAGTT
>CAJWPW010000230.1 GCA_913045415.1 uncultured Fidelibacterota bacterium
CACATGGTTGATTTTTCCATTACCGAAGACCAGTTTAACGGAGTAAAAGATAGGGTTATCCGTAGTTACCAGAACTTTTCACTCTCGGATGCACATCAGCAAACCCGTGAAAAAGGAGCTGATATTTTTAATCATGTAAAATATAGCTGGGAAGAGAGCTTACCCGTGGCGCAAGAAGCTACTTTGTCAGATATTCGTGATTACGGAAAAATTTTATATGAAAAAACATTCGTGGAGGGTCTTGTTTATGGTGATTTCAAAGAATCTGATGCCCGGCGCGCCTTGCGCATCTTCAATGAAAAATCTAATACAACTGATATTAAACGGACAGATGCATTTGATTTAAAATTTTTGGATCAGCCTCAGTCTGAAGAAATACAACATATTGGGAAGCTGTCTGTCAATAATTCCTGTTTTTATCGTGAATATGTTTTGGGAGACGACACCCCAGAAATGAGGGCAACATCTTTGGTTATTGGTCAAGCGCTTCAGCAACCTTTCTTTACAGAAATGAGGACAAACCAGCAACTGGGATACATTGTTTGGTCTTATACCCGAAGCCGCGATGAAACACATTATTTAAGTTTTGTCATTCAGTCCGGAGCTTTTACTGCAGATGACGTTAACCAACGCGCCGATGATTTTATTGCATCAACTCCGGAATTGCTTGCAGCCATAGATGATGAAACATTCCAGCAACTGAAAGAGTCTGCCATTGAGAAATTGGAGAAAAAACCAATGAGCATCAGTGAAAGAGCTTATAAGCTTAAAACATTCATTTTTGAACATGATGCGGATTTTCAACGAGATCAAAAAACAATAGCAGCTCTTGAAACGCTTCAGCAGTCGTCTACGATTGAGCTTTTATCCAAGACTATCGGAACCGATACTCGAAGAATGGTGAATTTCCTTATGTTTGCAGAACAACATGAAAATAAAACGGGCGTCAAAAGCACATTCAATGAATTAAAAACCTGGAAAGCATCCAGATCATATAAATAAGAGACCATGCCTAAGGATGTCATTCTTATTGCTGCAGTGACGATTGATGGGTTAATTGCTCGGCACCATCGCGAAGTAACGACTTGGTCCAAAGACCTCCCCCTATTTAAAGAGCAAACCCTGGGATTCCATGTGATAATGGGCTCCAATACTCATGACACACTTTCGGCCGAATTAGAGGGTCGCCAAACGATTGTAGTTCACCGGAATGATAATCCAGCATCCATTCTGGAGGCCATTCCGGGAGACCGTTGCTACATTATTGGCGGTGGAAAAACCTATGCCCGCTTTGCCCCGTTTCTAACTCATCTATATATCACGCCCCACCCATTGGTTTTTGGCAAAGGCATTCCCTTGTTTGATGGGTGGATCCCGGATCTTGAGCTGGTATTTCAACAAATGGTTTCCGTGGATGAAAAGGGCGGTATATTTCAATACCAGTACAAGGTAAAGAAATCTTAAAAAATTATCTGATATATTTTCTTATTCTTTCAATTGCGTTTTCGTTGGAAGTATATAGCGGTGGAAAACTCTCTCCTAACCAAGCCGCTATGGATGTGACTCATTATGACATTCGTTTAAAAGTGGATCCTTACAAAAAGACCATTGGTGGCACAGTCAATATTACATTTGTGTTGATAAGTAAAACCGATATGATTGAGATCGATTTATTAGACCAGTTCAATGTTTCGGGTGCCGCTATCAACGGCATGAATCTTTCCTTTGTTCATAAAGGGCATAAAATTCTGATTCACAATCCCGGCTTAGATATTTTTAAACCCCATATCCTAGAGATTAAATATTATGGGCAACCTCCCGTTGCCAAAAAACCACCCTGGGATGGTGGTTTCACCTGGGAGAAGAGTAAAGATGGGCATCCATGGATTGCTGTATCCTGTCAGGCAAACGGCGCTTACATTTGGTATCCCTGTAAGGAACATCCCAGCGACAAACCGGACGGGGTTGATATTTCAATTACAGTCCCCGATCCCCTGTTTGTAGCGTCTAATGGCTTACTACAATCAACTTATAAGGAAGGTGATAAATGGACCACATGGCATTGGCGGACAGAATACCCCATCAGTACTTACAATGTGAATTTTACTGCCGGTTATTTTGAAGCTGTTGAAAAAACCGCCTACATATTAGACAAGCCCTTAAAATTGGTCTATTATGTTTTACCAGAAAAACGGAATGGAGCAAATGAGTTGCTGAATGATGCAGAAGAATACTTGAATTTTTATGCACGCAATTTTGGACAATACCCATGGATGAAAGAAAAATTTGGTTTGGTTCATACACCATACTGGGGCATGGAGCACCAAACCATCAACGCCTATGGAAACGATTATAAAAAAACAAAATTAGGATATGATTTTATCCTGTTTCATGAAATGGGGCACGAGTGGTGGGGAAACTATTTAAGCGTAGCCGACTGGGCTGACTTTTGGATTCACGAAGGGTTTGATACTTATGCAGAGGCTCTTTTTGTGGAGGAAAAATTTGGAAAAGTTGCTGCAAAAACTTTTGTTAACAATCGGTATAAGAAAAATATCCAGAATAAACAAATTGTTGTACCTGAAAAAAACACAACAACAGAGTATAAAACCGATAATGATGTTTATTATAAGGGGGCACATATTCTTCATACCTTGCGATATTTGGTTGGGGATGAAGTATTGCGAGGAAGTTTGAAAGAATTTATTCACATGCCGAAGGATCTTCCCCAAAACCAAACATCCACAAAAGAATTTATTTCTTTGATCCATGAAAATTCAGGCGAGAATATTCAATGGTTTTTTGATCAGTACTTATACCAAATTGAGCTCCCAACCCTTGAAATAGAAGAAGAAATAATTAAGAATAAAAAATTTATTGATTTATGGTGGCAAAATGCCGGATTCAAAATGCCGATGGACATTTCTTTCCAATCATTTGATGGGCAAAGAGATCGAAAACTTATGTTGAATAACTCTCCCACCCGCATTGCAATTCCTTTAAAATCGGACTT
>CAJWPW010000231.1 GCA_913045415.1 uncultured Fidelibacterota bacterium
CGCCCATTTCCTGAAAAAATACATCTATTAGATATAAAACCAACCAAAGTGAGTTGGACTATCGCAAATAGATTTCTGTTGTTTGACCAATATAAACGTGAATTACTTGAATTAGATGCTTTTGGAAATGTGAATTTATCCAGTGGGGTTGGCCAAAATATTTCAGGATATGAAGACTTAGTCTGGATGGGTATTTCGCCGCAGGGGATTCTGCTGGTGGATCGCTTGGAGAATGAAATTGTCCAATTGGATTTTCGATTAAATCCGGTTCAAACTATTGATTTGAATCGACGTATTTTTCCAGAAGACGCAGCACTGGATCCTTGGGGGAGGCTCTACCTTTATTCAAGAGATTACAACAGTATATTTTTATTTGATAAAGGTGAATTGGATCCCACACCAATAGTGAATTTATCAAAAGAGCTTGGATCAGTATTTTGTATGGCGGAAATGCAAATTAATCAAGAAGGTGAAATGGCAATTCTAGGTTGTGATGGAATGATTCATATTTTCAGTCAGAATGGTCGAAAAAAAATATCATTTCCATCAACTATTGAAAATGCAGTCTTTTTAATTGCAGTACGCGACGATTGGTTTGTGTTTAATCGTATCGGAGCAGGGATCTCTATTCATTCACAAAAAAAAGTTTCTATCCCAGGTGCAAGTGTTCCTATTGAAGATATGGCGTCTATGAACCGATCCATCGCTGTTCTTGCAAAGGATCATATTCTTATTTTGGATGTCAAATAAAGTCAAGTTCTTCGCTTGTCTTTCCATCTGCTTTTACTGTTCCACCTGGGCACAGGTCTCTTCTAAAGTTGATACGATTTATAATATTTCTGACGAAAATTCCATTCAACTCACACATCCTTTCATACTGGAATCATCAGTATTGGTTTTCCAGGGTGGAGTACCCATACTTGTAAAAAAAATTCAAGCTATTGAAGGGATTCTGATTTTGCCAAATATGGATCCCAACTTTCCTATAGTAATAAGCTATGATTATTTAACAAATGGTTTACCGCTTTCAGTAGGGCCAACATGGAGATCTTTACCAGAACTGAATTTGGAAAACATCGAAATCTTATCTAAAAAAGAACGACCTTATTCTGGGAATTCAGATAGTGAATCTAATATTTATTCTTCAGGTAGTATTTTCCGGCAATTATCGGTTTCACCCTTAGGTGGTTCTGATTTTACAGGCGGCCTGCAAATGCAATTAAATGGAAAGTTGACAAAAAATATGATGGTGAGTGGTATTCTCACAGACCAGGATTTACCGATCCAGCCAGAGGGAACTACACGAGAATTAGAAGAATTAGACCAGGTTTATCTCATGGTTACACATCCGAACTATTCCGTTGATGCCGGTGATATTATTTATGAAGAAAAAATTAATAACAGCAATAATATTAATAGAAAACTGGTTGGATTAAAAAATCACTATAAGGTAGGTCAATGGAGTGGATCGGGGGTTTATGCCGGATCAAAAGGAAATTATACAACTCTGGAAATGAAAGGAAGAGATGGCAATCAGGGGCCCTATCAATTAACCGGTAGTAATGGGAACAGGGATATCATTGTTTTATCAGGGACAGAAAAAGTATGGGTGGATGGAATACAATTAATTCGTGGACAAAATCACGATTACACCATCGATTATTCATTGGGAGAAATTCATTTTACACCCAAAGTTCTTATTCATGCAGATTCTGATTTATTCATTGAGTATCAATATTCAGATTTCGAATACCAAAAAGGGTTCTCCGGTGGTTCACTAAAAAGAAATTTTGGAAAATCCAGTTTTTTAACATTTGGATTTTTCAAGGAATCTGATCAATTCAAAAAAAATGACTGGAGTCAGGATATTCAAGATTCATTATCTGCTACGGAATCTGGGAATATTCAAATTAGCACAGTCATTCCAGACGATGAGGGTGATTATATAATTGCAGGACAAAGATATGAATATTCACCTGATGAAGAGAACCAGCCTAGGTATGCAATTACCTTTGAATTTGATCCTTATGGTTCATATATAAGAAAAATATCGGATACGGGACGAATATTTTATGAATTTACAGGATCGGATACAGACTTAAATAGCAATGTAGATAAATATAGTCCTTTTCGCACTATACTTGGTCCAAAATTGCATCAATTTGGATTTGTAGGAGGAGATGTTAGTATAGGAAATTATATTAACATCTCCAGCCAATTTATGGGATCAGGATTGAATCAAAATACTATGGCGATCCGGCAGGAAAAGAAAGGAGGCTCTTCTAGAAAAATAGATATTTCCATTGACACTCTTGTGTTTGGACCGACTATATGGACCGCGGCAATTTCTAATTGGTATCGTAGCGATAATTATTTTGCCTTGGGACAAGAAAATGATGTCATGCAGCGGCGCCTCTGGAATTTGGATTCTGCACGATCAAATGGTGTAGAAGAGTCAAAGATCACATCAGAAATGATCTTTCAAAATTTGGGTTCAACAAATATAGAATTGGCAGAATTAAAAGTGAATAATAAAAATCGTTCAAGGATACGTGTTGTTCAACAAATCTTTCATCCTAGGTTTAATAATTCATTTTTCAATTATGTATCTATCAAAAAACCAATTGGTTCATACACGAGATCACAAGGAAGAATGCAAATCCATTTTTCGAAAATAAACCCATTTATAACCCAATTGCGTGAAGAGGAAACTAAGTTAAAACGATTCCAAAATATGGGTGCAGGGCTTCAAATTAAAAACAAGATGATGGCTATAGAAACAGGTATAGATCTGAGAAAAGATGAATCATTTCAAAACTCTTTATCATGGGAAACTGACTCCGACGATTTTATTGGTTTTATGAATTATAGATCAGAATCACGTTCAGGATGGAAACAAGATATTATTTTCAAAAAACGGGTAAAATCTTTTGAAGATAACAGCATAACAACCGATTATTCTTTAGCAAAAGTTCTCCTTGGATTTAAA
>CAJWPW010000232.1 GCA_913045415.1 uncultured Fidelibacterota bacterium
TCTCCCATTCGGCTTGATCCGCCGGCTGCTAAAATGAGTCCTGCAATCTTCATGAAACTACCATGGTCTTGTAAGAATATGTTATGTAAAACCGTCCTTTATGTAGTCAGGAAACTTTTAAATTAAATAGAAGGGATAATGTTAACTCAATTGAACAGGTAATTCTCGAATTCGTTTCCCTGTTGCAGCAAAGATCGCATTCACAACCGCTGGTGCAGTTGGTGGAAGCCCCGGCTCACCAACACCAGAAGGAGGTTCATCACTTTCAATTAAATAAACATGAATTTCAGGAGTCTCATTCATACGTAATACCTCAAAATCATCAAAGTTACTTTGTACTACACGACCATTTTTTATTGTTATCTTACTTTTTAAAGTCGCGGATAGGCCATAGATGATGGCACCTGAAATTTGTGCAGTTACGATAGATGGATTAATTACAATACCACAATCAACTGCACAATGAATTTCATGAACTTTTACTTTATTACCCTTAACAGAGACACGAGCCACCTGGGCTACCCATGTTCCAAATGATTTATGACAGGAAATTCCCTGATAACTGGAACCATCAAATCCAATATTAAAATTATCCCAACCCGATTTTTCCATTACCCGCTTAATCACTCTCGCATCTCTTGATGATTTTGGCAATAGATCCAACCTGAATTGAGCAGGGTCTTTCCCCGCTTTTTCTGCTAATTCGTCCATGAAACATTCATTGGCAAATGCATTTTGGGAATCATATACAGATCGCCACCATCCTAGTGGAATCGATGATTTGGTCATTTGGAAATCCACCTGCATATTAGGAATCTCGTAGGGTAAATGTTTTGCGCCTTCCACAGCAATAATATCGACTTTCTCTTTATAAGGGAACGGCATCTTTAGTATTTGAGAGAATAGGATTGAAGGTGCCGTAATTCGGTGTTTCCAGACTGATAAATTATTATTTTGATCAAAAGCACCTTTCATCACATGAAGGCTTGGCGGCCTATAGTAATCGTGCTGCATATCTTCTTCACGGCTCCAAGTCAATTTGACCGGTTTTTTCATTTCGTTTGATATTTCAACGGCTTCTTTTACAAAATCGTTAAAAGCCCTACGGCCGAAACCTCCACCTAAGAAAGTGACATTGACTTCAACTTGTTTTTTAGATAAACCGGTAATTTTTGAAGCGATCTTTCTAGCCCCGTTGGGATCCTGCGTTCCTGCCCAGACTTGGCATTTATCCCTTTGCACATAAGCGGTACAGTTCATGGGTTCCATTGTGGCATGGGCTTGAAGTGGCGATTCATAGGTTGCTTCAATTTGGTTTTCGGATGATTTCAGAGCCTTTTTGACATTGCCTTCTTTACGAACAACACCACCTTTCTCTTTACTGGCATCAAGCAGGTCTTTCCTTATCTTTTCACTATCCAGTCCTGCCGCTTCACCTTCATCCCAATTGATTTCAATTTGTTTTTTGGCTTTCAATGCGGCCCAAGTGTTTCGGGCAACAATGGCCAGCCCATTTTCAATTTCGAATATTTTAGTTACGCCTGAAATGTCGTTGACACTCGCTTCATTAAAGGATTTGAGCTTCCCACCAAATACGGGCGAATGAACCACGGTGGCATACAACATACCGTCCAATTGAACATCCAATGCAAATTGAGCTGTTCCATTTACCTTGGGTAATGTATCTGTTCTTTTCACATTTTGACCAATAATAGAAAAGTCCCGCTTTGCTTTTAATTTTGGATTTTTGGGCACTTTTTGAAGACTGGCTTTTTTTGCCAGATCGCCATAGGATAATTCTCTCCCGGTGCTTTCGTGGGTTACAATCCCGTTATGTGTTTTGCATTCACTGGAAAGGATACCCCATTCTTGGGCAGCGGCCATCACCAGCATTTCTCGTGCGATTGCACCTGCTTCTCTTAATTTTTTCCATCCGCTTGAAACCGAATTGCTCCCACCGGTCATTTGCCAACCATACTTTTTTTTATCTGCCGGTGCTTTTTCTACGACAACTTTTGACCAATCCAAATCCATCTCTTCAGCGATAATCATAGGCAAAGATGTTAAGACACCCTGTCCCATTTCAGATTTTCCCACCATGATTTGGACCATATTATCAGATTTGATCTTGATCCACGCATTGGGTTCAAATATTGTAGATGCAACGGTTTTTCCATTCAGTTTATTGGTATAGGGAATGTAGAATCCTAAGGCAAACCCAGAACCTGCAGTGGAAACAACTTTAATAAAATCGCGTCTATTCATCGTCTCCCCCTGCACTGCTTTGTGCATTATTGGCTGCACGAAAGATAGCTTTCTTGATTTGGGGATAGGTACCACAGCGGCAAATATTCATTTTCATGGCCGAATCAATATCGGTTTCATCAGGGTTTGGATTTCTTTTCAGGAAAGCTGATGCAGTCATTATTTGCCCAGGTTGGCAGTAACCGCATTGGGGAACATCTTCTTCCAACCAAGCCTGTTGAACGGGATGTGGATTATCTTCAGAAAGACCTTCTATGGTTGTGATTTCACTATCGTCTTCAACCATATCAATGGACGTCACACAAGATCGAGTCGCTTCCCCATCTAAGTGAATTGTACAGGCACCGCAAAGGCCACGTCCACATCCAAATTTTGTCCCCGTATATCCCAAAGTATCTCGTATTACCCACAGAAGTGGCGTATCACTGTCAACATTTACAGTATGCTGTTCACCGTTAATATTAAGTTTAAACTTATTCATAGTGTTCCCATTTGGCTCATTTAGAAGTTTGCTTTAATAATTATTCATTTATTAGCCAATTGAATTATTAAACGATCTATTTCAAATAAAACTGCTCTTTCTGAGGCGTTAAAGGTCTTCCCATCCACAAGGGGCGGCGTAAACCATCAGGGTGTGTTTCTTTTTCTTTCGCCCATTCATTCCATTTCTTAAAATGTTCAAATGATTTATTTGTATCTACAAAAACATCGCCA
>CAJWPW010000233.1 GCA_913045415.1 uncultured Fidelibacterota bacterium
TGAACCAATCAATCCAACTTCGATTGTGGTTGGCCAATTATTCTCTGCGGCGGCTGATCTCATTTGCGAAATGGGCGTGGCTTTATCTGGTGTAAAAGGACCATTCAAGTGTGGCTCCAATTCTGATAAATTAATTTCGATTACTTGGTCGTAATAATCTTGCGGGTTTAATAGTACTTCATCATCTGCCCGAAGATATTTTCTCATTCCATTGGCGAGATCAGCCACTTTATCCCGACCTGTGGCTCGAAGGTATTTTTCCATATGATCATCGTATCCAAATATGGAAGTGGTAGCACCAATCTCCGCACCCATATTACAAATAGTTCCTTTTCCGGTACATGATAAATTATCGGCACCGGGGCCAAAATATTCTACGATTGCATCTGTTCCACCCTTTACAGTTAATATACCAGCCACCTTTAGTATTACATCTTTTGCTGATGTCCAGCCATTCATTTCACCCACAAGTTTGACACCAATTAACTTAGGGAATTTCAGTTCCCATGCCATTCCTGCCATCACATCGACTGCATCAGCCCCACCTACACCAATGGCGACCATACCTAATCCGCCTGCATTCACAGTGTGACTATCTGTACCTATCATCATACCACCGGGAAATGCATAATTTTCTAAAACTACCTGGTGAATTATCCCTGCACCAGGTTTCCAAAATCCAATGCCATATTTATCTGAAACAGATTCAAGAAAATCATACACTTCACCATTCACATCCTTGGCCTGTGCAAGATCTATTCTTGCACTTTCTTTGGCCTGAATCAAATGGTCACAATGGACTGTGGATGGAACAGCTACCCTATTTTTACCGGCCATCATGAATTGAAGTAATGCCATTTGTGCAGTTGCATCTTGCATAGCAACACGATCTGGTGCAAAATCAACATAAGATTCACCGCGACCAAATGCATCCGTAGGTTTCCCGTCAAATAGATGGGAATATAAAACTTTTTCAGCTAGCGTCATGGGGCGATTCAAAACGGTCTGGGCCATTTTGATCTGATCTGCCATCCGAGCATAAACGCCCTTAATCATATCCAAGTCGAACATGAATAATATTTCTCCATAATTGTGTTAAGATTTGTAGGAACAAAAACGGTATTTACCGTTATAAACCAAGACCTAAATTTACTGGAGACAACCCATACTTTCCAATGCAGTTAATGAACTCAATCCGTAATTTTCGCGCCATGATTCGACATCTCACGATCTTTTTACTTTTATCAACCGCCCTTTTTGCATCTGTATCGACAAAAGTTATTCAAAATAATGCAGATCAATTGATCATACAAGTTGATATCAATGCCACCAGTGAAGCAGATATTCAACCAATAACATTTATCGTAGGGTTCCCAACCGATGAATTACCGGTAACTCGAATTCAATTTCTCAATAAATCAGAATTGTCTTTTACACCTTTACAAAACTCCAAGGGTGATTTTGATTGGATCAATCAACAAAGACTAAAAAATTTAGAAACAGGGACGATTCGGGTTTCGCCACGTGACGATTCTAATGGATATTATCAAAAAATTATCATTACACTTGATTTTTCAATAACAGATAATCCAATTCGAAACTCAACTAAAACAGAATCAGAATTTTTAAAGAACAGAATTATAAATTGGGAAACAGCAAAATCTTGGATGATAAAGGAAAAAAGAACATCAGGAAAAGTTGCAACAGCTACCGATGGTCAATGGATCCAGTTTTTCCTGAATGAAGATGGTATGGCATCTATTCCATACACAGCCTTATCTGCAGTTCTTTCTAATATTTCATTAATTGATCCGCGATCATTTTCTATTTTTATGGCTCAGGAATTTGGACGATCACGCACACAATCTATTAATCAGGATATGGCTGAAAATTTAGTTGAAATAGGTATTTGGGTTGATGGCGAAATTGATGGTTCGTTTGACCCTGAAGATCAAATTATTTTTTATGGTCGTGGTCCATCCGGATTTGATAATGTCGACGGCAATCTGAATTGGCATCAAAATATTTATTTCACATCCAATTCTTGCTGGCTTTTTATCCCAACGGATTCAAGTCTACGTGGAAAAAGAGTGACTCCATCAATCCAGCCAGAAACAGTTTCAATTACGTTAGATTATGGCATGACAGCGGTCCATCATGAATTGGATTTAGTGAATTTGAATGGCGCAGGTACACTTTGGGTCAGCAGTCCCATTTCCTCTGGTGGTGCCCAAGCTATACTAACCGATCTCCAGAATCCAAAACCTGATGTTGATAGTAAAATTACAGCCCGTATTTATGGCCATTCTCTCTCTGAAACTGCCAACCCAAATCATGAAATTGCGATTTATTACGCAAGTTTGAATGGAACAGTTATTGGTGATACAGTGAAGTGGGGCAGTTCTTCGAAACGCGATATTACGGATAATTCTCCAAATATTACTTTAAACGATGGGTCTAATGTTTTTTATATCAGGAATCAATCATCGGATGGAAATTCTTCACCGTATTTAGATTATTTTGAACTTTATTATGGCAGGGAACTTTCCTTTTCGGAATCATATGAATTCATTTCACCCATTAGCGGGCAAGATATTCGGTTTTCATTTTCAGGACAAAAAAGCCAATCAGATTACTTATGGGATATTACTGATTTGGAGAATCCAGAATTAATTCAGTTTACTGAATCAGGTTTCGCGGATGTATCCGTTTCAACTAACTCATCGAACTATTTTGTATTTTTTAATATGAATAATCTGTCTGAGGTTGATGAAATAATGTTGAAAGAATCCCAAAGTTTTTTATCCCTTCGACAAACGGGGATACAAATGGAATATATTGTGGTGGGTCCGGAACAATTTCGAGAAGAAGCTTCCGAATTAGTTCAATTAAGGTCCCCTGCAGTCTATGCTAGTTTAGAGGAAATATATGATGAATTTTCCGCTGGAAGTAAAGATCCCATGGCGATT
>CAJWPW010000234.1 GCA_913045415.1 uncultured Fidelibacterota bacterium
TGTTTTAATGCATCAAGGGCAGCTTCCATGCTCATAACTGGATGGATATCTGTATCCCCCAGTTCCAGCATAGGATCAAAAAACTGCACAACCTGCTCCATGGTGTCTGCTTCCAGAACAAAATAAGCAACGTGGCCTGGAGGGTCTACATAAATACCATGGACCTTAATACCTATTTCATCGGATGCCTGTATTGCCTGCATAACTTTGGCCTTCCGGTCTTCATCGTGAGCGTGGCAAGTCTGGTAACTGTGCCTATGAGTTGCATGAAATAACATGAATTCTCCTTTGTAGTTAGTGTTGAAAGTTAAACATATATAGGGTATTGTAATTGTACCTGTATTTAATGGACATAGCTTGCAGCATTGATATCTATTGATGTTCCCGTGGCATGATCAGCTAACCCGCTTGCTAATAATGTAACAATCGGCGCAATATCCTTTGGTTCAGTAAGCCTGTCAAGTGCATTGCCCTGTAAAATAAACTCCTCTCCATATTCCTTAATTGAATCTTCTGCCATATCAGTTTTAACCCAGCCGGGAGCGACCACAAAACAGGTAATACCATCTTTACCAAATGCTCTTGCTATTGATCTACTTAAAGAAACAACACCGCCTTTTGACGCTGCATAAGCTAAAAATTCTGCAGTGTCTCCTCTAAATGCTGCGCGAGAAGCTATGTTTATTATTCTTCCAGACTGTCTAGTTTTAAAGTGCTGAATGGCTAAGTTGCAAAGAATACCCACTGCTCTTAAGTTAATAGCAATTGTTTCATCCCATTCCTTAACCCAGTTTTCACTATCCAAGGGTGATACTATTGCAGTGCCTGCATTATTTATAATTGCATCAAGATGGCCAAATTCTTCTAAAACATCTTTAAATAACATTTCACAGTTAGCCGGGTCTTGCAAATTGGCCTTAAATGTTTTTGAACCATTACCGCTACTCTGTGCCACATCTTCAGCTGTTTCTTTTTCCTTATTATAATGTATTGCAACTCTTGCACCAGATTTACCTAATTCCTTTGCAATAGCCGCGCCTATTCCACGGCTCGCCCCCGTAACGAGGATATTCTTATTTTGTAGATCAATTTTCATAACGATTTTATTATTCCTGTTTTTATTAATACCTTAAAAATTACTCCATGTCCTTAAATTCTTCCACTGTGATCTTTATGCATGGCATGAAGAAAATATGTTTTACCTGTAGCCACCGCAAAACAAATATGACAAATAACACCATTAAACAAATTCAGTCTCTTGAACGGGGAAAATACCGCAGGGAACACAGCCAATTTTTTATTGAAGGAAAACGGTTAGTTGAATCTGCACTGGAATTTGGAGCAAAAATGGAAAATGTGTATTACACAGATTCCTTCAATAATGAAAATGCATTATTCATTCAAAAGATAGAAAAAGCCGGATTTACGCTTGAACAGATACTTACAAAACAATTAGAAAAAATTTCATTTACACAATCGCCTGCCGGTATTGCTGCCGTCTGCAATTTTCCCCATATAGACAATCCCGATGTGAACCAACATAAATGGCTCTACCTGTATCAAGTATCCGATCCTGGGAATATGGGAACCCTATTTCGATCTGCCGCCTGGTTTGGTTTTACACATATCGCACTATCGCCGGATTGCGTTGATCCATTTAATCCCAAAGTGGTTCGTGCCGGGATGGGTGCCCATTTTGGGCTCTCTATCCATAGCAATATTGAATTAAACCTGTTCGCTGATTCACATACATTGATTGGGGCAGACCATCGCGGAAATGATGTATCTGACTTCAAATCGCCAAAGAAATTTGTATTGGTTCTTGGCAGTGAAGCGCATGGGCTTTCAAAAGATATTCAGGGCATAATTGATCAAACTATTTCTATTGAAAAAACAGGTTTTGGTGAATCCTTGAATGTGGCGGTTGCCGGGGCAATTTTAATGGAAAAGCTAGCTTAGAAAAACTCCGGAATACGTAATGGGCGTAGCTTTGCTCACAAAAAAGAAATGATCTTTTTTTAGTGATACTGAGTGAATCGTTCGGCAGATAAAAGAAAATCATCTTTTCGAAAATTGCCATGAGCGCAGTAAATTTTATAAAATGAATCTTCAGGAACCTGATCTTTATGAACAATTCGTTCAGTATTCGCGCCGCATTCGGCATTGTTGTAGTATCCATCTTGTCTGCATTTCTTGCAGGCGGGATTGTCTTGGGGATTGGTCTATCTAATCCTGATTCACCGCAAAAATTTTATACATTCATTTCTTTTATCATCGGCCAGGGATTCATGCTGGTTCCCCTTATCTGGTTCTTAACATCCAGAAAAGAACCGCTCTTAAAACGACTTAGACTTAATCCCATTTCTTCCTTCACAGTGCTCATGTCTGTATTGTTTTCCATTGGGCTCATCATCCTGTCTGATGAATTAGACAAAATCGTCCAAATATTCATCCCGGCACCGGAATATATTGTGGACCTGAATGGTTTACTCGAACCAGACACCATGTTGGGATTTATTTTACTATTTATCGCAGTTGCGATTATTGCGCCATTAGGCGAAGAATTGCTTTTTCGTGGATTCCTACAGCAATTCCTGGAAAAGTATTGGAAAGATATAACCCGCGCCATCCTGGTTACAGCATTGTTTTTTGCCACCATCCACATGAATCCTTATTGGTTTATCCAAATCTATTTTCTTGGCGTTATGTTGGGGTTTTTATCATGGAAAACTGGGTCTGTTTTTCCACCGCTTATTCTTCATGGCCTGAATAATAGCTTTGCCATGATAGCCTCCTTCGCAGATATGGGTGAGAATAATTTATATCTTTGGAATGGGCATGTGGCACCCTGGATTCTGATTTTGGCAGTGGTCTGTGTTGTATTTGGATTTAGCAATATTAACCGTCAGAGCATCCGGTCATGAGAAAAGCAATGTTTGAACA
>CAJWPW010000235.1 GCA_913045415.1 uncultured Fidelibacterota bacterium
AGGAAATATGATGGGAAAAGGAAAAGATGCTAAAAAAAGTGAAAAGAAAAAACCTTTAAAAACAGCTAAAGAAAAGAAGTTAGCCAAAAGATTGAAAAGAGATGGAAAAGAATAAAACTGAATTATCGCTAAATAAAAACTTCACTTTTTAAATCAAATTCGGAATATAAAGCCCCACATTCGTGGGGTTTTTGTTTGTGGGATGTTGGGTAGATTCAGTATATGAATATTATAATTCAGTTAGAAATGATTTGGTTGCAACATTGAGCAAAGCTTCAGAAAGTTTCCTGAGTTATGTACCGCCAATGGGAATTTATGAAACCCTCTATGCTTTTCAGGACGCTTTTGGTACACACATGGGCGAAGGGGGGACACATCCTTGGAGCCAGGGTTTTCCGCTGACAATCCAGTTACCCAATGGGCCAGAGATGCCAACTAATGTTCATCTGGATGCTGAAGACCTCAAGTATCCAAAGGCCTGGGGTTTACCGGAGTT
This sequence comes from uncultured Fidelibacterota bacterium, assembly GCA_913045415.1. The sequence continues at coordinate 497 of CAJWPW010000235.1, forward strand.
ACGTAAGGCCATTGCTGGCTATTATAATCATTATTACAACGCCGGTATTGATTACGAGAATGTCATGGTTTTTGCCGGGGGACGTCCTGGCTTGGTGGCACTGTTGATGTTCCTGCAGCCGGATATAAATATTCGTATAGCATCCACTGAATACACTCCCTACTACGACATGCTGCGTCTGCTCCAGCTCAAATACTCATTGGTGGACAGTCATGTTGATAATCATTTTTCCCCATCAGTCCAGGATTATATTAATACGAATGATGCTGACCGTAATCTAGTGATGTTGAGTAATCCCTGTAATCCTACCGGTATCACCAGAAGTGGAAACGATCTCAAAAATCTGGTGGAGAAAGCATCATATGGTTCATCTGGCTTGCTTATAGATGAAGCTTATGAACTGTTTCACGATCCTCCTACAAGTGCCTTGAGCTATATCGATAATATAAACCATTCCAATTTGTTTATTTCGGGTGCAGCAACCAAGGGACTGCAGGCACCAGGTATCCGGATTGGATGGGTAGTGGCCGCGAATCGCTATATCAAAATACTTGGTAACTTTTCATCATTTGGCATGGGCGGTGTTTCCCGACCATCCCAACTCTATGCCTTGGCATTACTGCAGAGAAAGCGCACGGATTTAATCCATAAAGCTATACCAGAATTCTATGCTGATCAGCGTCAGCGATATGGCGACGCATTTGCTGATCTCGGATTAGACCTTTTTTCTGGTGACGGTGGGTTTTATCACTGGTGCCGCCTTCCGGGAGAATTAACTGCCGCTGAACTGAACAGTCGTCTCTTTAAATATGGTGCTGCAATTCTGGAAGGAACTGACTGCGATATGGCACGCCGAGGAGAGGACTCTCCGCTTAGGCAATTTTTTCGTTTTTCTTTTGGTCCGCTCCTGCCGGAATCATTTGAATCAGATATTGAGATCCTACGGATGGCGTTGAGTTAAGATTTAAGCAAGAGCCCCGCGGTAGCGGGGTTTTTTATTTGTGGATTTAGGTTGGTCTCATAACCCGAGGGGTGGGTAATTGGTTTTAGGTGAGGTTTTTGTTTGTGGGAATCTTGGTGTACTCTGTGTTTAAATTAAATAGAAATCACGGTAATTTCCCCTATGACAAATATTAGAGAAATGCTAGATGGTGAAAAAAATGCCAATATTTTATCTATACTTGAAACTGCGGGAAGACTGGCTGAAAAAGATGGGATAGAAGTTTATGTAGTGGGCGGACTTGTCCGCGATCTTATGATGGGCTTGCCCCTAAATGATATCGATATCATGACAGTAGGAGAAGGAATCCCATTTGCAAAAAAACTTTCTGATGAATTAGGAGTGAAAAAAATAATTCCTTTTAAAAAGTTTGGTACAGCCATGATTCCCAATAAATCTGTGCGAATAGAAGTGGCGACTGCCCGAACGGAATCCTACAATGATGATTCTCGGAAACCATCAGAAGTAGTTTACACCGATTTGAAAGGAGACTTACTTCGGCGCGATTTTACCATCAATGCCATGGCTATGGATATTCTTCCGGATACATTTGGAAATCTCACAGATCCTTTTGGCGGAATTGCCGATATAGATAAAAAGATATTGCGTACACCACTAGATCCGGATGAAACATTCTCGGAAGATCCCCTGCGGATGATGCGGGCTGCTTACTTTGCATCCAAGTTGGGTTTTGAAATTGAGAAGAAATGTCGCGCTTCTATCAAAAGACAAGCACATCGCATTGACATTGTATCCTGGGAGCGAATCCGGGATGAATTCATCAAGATCCTGAAAACGAAGAAACCATCGGTTGGATTGGTGATCCTGCAAAAAACGGGTCTCATGGAAACTGTCTTTCCGGAGATCCATGTTATGTATGGCATGGAGCAAACCTCCGAATGGCATCATAAGGATATTTTTGCCCACACGCTTCAAGTTGTGGATAATGCTGCGGAATTATCCGATAAAATGGAGATTCGCTTTGCTGCATTAGTGCACGATATTGCCAAACCCAACACACGGCGAATTGATGAAAACAAAGGCTATACCTTTCACGGTCATGATGCAGTTGGAGAGCGAATGTTGAATAAAGTAGCCCACAGATTAAAACTATCTAACACCTTGAAGGAATATTTGAAAAAACTCACGCTTTTGCATCTCCGTCCCATTGCATTAATAAAAGAAATTGTAACCGATTCTGCCATTCGCCGGCTCATGTTTGCTGCCGGGGAGGATTTGGATGACCTCATGATATTGTGTCGCGCTGACATTACCACAAAGAATCCAAATCGTGTAAAACAGTATTTAAAGAATTTTGAAAAAGTAGAAAAAAAAATGTCAAATGTGACTGAAAGAGATGCCATGAAAGCGTTTCAATCGCCCGTTCGCGGTACTGAGATCATGGAAATTTGCGGTCTCACAGAAGGGCAGAAAGTTGGT
>CAJWPW010000236.1 GCA_913045415.1 uncultured Fidelibacterota bacterium
CGGCCTAATACCTTATGAGCTAATTGGCTGACGTAGGTAATTCGGCTAAAAGAATTAAGATAATTTATTCTTTATTATTAATACAAAGTTGGTTTTTTTATGTTGTAAAAGGACGCCCAGCCAAAATGCTTTTCTCAAATTATCAGGATGTGTTTCTCCATCTTGATATGTAAAACCTGACTTATCAAATTTTGATGGGCAATTGACGAATGCGTTTCCCTTTTGCAGCATAGACAGCATTGACAACGGCAGGGGCAATGGGTGGTAATCCCGGTTCGCCGACTCCCTTGGGTGGTGCGTCACTTTCTGTCAAATGCACATGAATCTTCGGTGATTCATCCATTCGTATCACTTCAAAGTCGTCAAAATTACTTTGGTTTACACGCCCATTTTTCAGGGTGATTTTACTTTTCAACGTGGCCGATAATCCATAAATGATTGCACTGGAAATTTGAGCTTTTACTATTGCTGGATTGATGATGGTCCCACAATCCACGGCACAAAATACTTCGTGAACTTTCACTTTATTATTTTCAATTGAAATGCGGGCGACTTGTGCCACCCAAGTCCCAAAAGATTTATGACAAGAAATGCCTTGATAAGTGGGGTCATTCCGAAAATCATTCCAGCCGGATTTTTCTGCCACTAATTTAATCACACCCGCATCCCGTGATGATTTTGGCAAAAAATCTAATCTGAATTGAACCGGATCTTTTCCGGCTTTTTCAGCTAATTCATCCATAAAACACTCATTGGCAAATGCATTTTGTGAATTATATACGGACCGCCACCATCCCAATGGGATAGGCGTTTTTGTCATTTGAAAATCCACCTGCATATTGGGTATTTCGTAGGGTAAGTGCTTAGCACCTTCTAATGTAATAAAATCGATCTTTTCCTTAAAGGGAAATGGGATCTTTATTAATTGGGTAAATAAGATTGAAGGCGCCACAATGCTATGTTTCCATGTTGTTAAGTTATCATTTTGATCAAAAGCGCCTTTCATCACATGAAGGCTTGGCGGCCTATAGAAATCGTGCTGCATATCTTCTTCACGGGTCCAAATCATTTTAACCGGTTTTTTTATTTCATTTGAGATTTCAACTGCTTCACTCACAAAATCGTTGAAAGCTCTACGTCCAAAACCACCGCCTAAAAAGGTGACATTTACTTCAACTTGCTTTTTTGATAGGCCGGTAATTTTTGAAGCTATTTTCCGGGCGCCGTTGGGATCTTGAGTCCCTGCCCAAACTTGACATTTGTCCTTTTGAACGTATGCTGTGCAATTCATGGGTTCCATGGTTGCGTGGGCTTGAAGCGGCGATTCATAAATCGCTTCAATAATTTTATCAGAAGATTGAAGTGCCTTTTTTACGTTGCCTTCTTTGCGGACAACTGATCCTTTTTCTTTGCTGGCGTCTAACAGTTGTTTCCTGATTGTTTCATCATCCAGCCCTGCCGCTTCTCCTTCATCCCATTTAATTTCAATCTGTTTTCCAGTTTTAAGAGCTGCCCAGGTATTTTTTGCTACAATGGCCAAGCCGCTTTCAATTGCAAAGATAGTGATGACGCCTGAAATATCACTGACGCTTGCTTTGTTAAAAGATTTCAGTTTTCCGCCAAAGACAGGAGAATGAACTATTGTTGCATAAACCATTCCATCCAATTGAACATCCATGGCGAATTGGGCCGTTCCATTTATTTTAGAAAGCGTGTCGGTCCTTTTCATATTTTGGCCAATAATTGAAAAATCGCTTTTATTTTTAAGTGTCGGTTTTTTGGGAACTTTGAGTTGGCTGGCTTTTTCAGCTAAATAGCCATAGGATAATTTTTTCTCGGTTCTTTCGTGGATTACATTCCCGTTATTTGTTTTGCATTCACTTATCGGAACGCTCCATTCTTCAGATGCAGCCATCACAAGCATTTCGCGCGCTGTAGCGCCGGCTTGTCTCAATTTATTATAACCACCAGAAACTGAATTGCTCCCACCCGTCATTTGCCAGCCATACTTTTTTCGGTTCGCCGGTGCTTTTTCAACAACAACTTTCGACCAGTCTAAATCCATTTCTTCAGCAATAATCATGGGAAGCGATGTTAAAACCCCCTGTCCCATTTCTGATTTCCCAACCATGATTTGAACAATATTATCCGATTGAACTTTGATCCATGCATTTGGTTCAAACAGGGTTGCCACACTGGGTTTTCCATTTAATTTATTGGAATAAGGTAAATAAAATCCCAAGACAAGCCCAGATCCTGCAGTGGAAACAACTTTAATAAAATCGCGTCTATCCATTGTTGTTCTCCTTGCCGTTCACTTTATTTTCGGCTGCGCTAAAAATGGCTTTTTTTATCTGGGGATAGGTTCCGCAGCGACAAATATTCATTTTCATTGCAGAATCAATTTCAGATTCATTTGGGTTAGGATTTCTCGCAAGGAAAGCAGATGCGGTCATAATTTGGCCAGACTGGCAGTAACCGCATTGGGGGACATCACCGTCAAGCCAGGCTTGCTGAATTGGATGGAGATTCTCGACAGACAACCCTTCAATAGTGGTAATCTCTACATCATCTTCAACGAAATCGATGGGCGTAACACAGGAGCGCGTTGCTTCCCCATCTATGTGAATTGTACACGCACCACAAAGCCCACGCCCACAGCCAAATTTCGTACCCGTATATCCCAGAGTATCACGCAATACCCACAAGAGTGGCGTATCCCCGTCAACATTTACAGTTTGCTTTTCACCGTTAATATTTAGACTAAATTCACTCATTGGGCTGTTCTTGTGGTTGGTTCAAAAAGAGCGTTAATAAAATTTCATTTATTGACCGGTTAAATTATCACTCGATTTTTTAAGGTAAAACTGATCTTTCTGCGGCGTCAAAGGGCGTCCCATCCATAAAGGTCTGCGTAGGCCA
>CAJWPW010000237.1 GCA_913045415.1 uncultured Fidelibacterota bacterium
GAATATTTAATATTTTAGGACAGGAAATCAAATCTTTTGATCTTCAGAAACTATCCGCTGGCAGACATTATTTTGATTTGAATCTTAATAATATCAATGGTCGTCCCATGAGCTCTGGGATGGTATTTGTACGTGTTGAATCTGGCAATGAGCAACTTGTTAAAAAATTAATATTACTTAAAAAGTAAATGGTAAAAAATTATGAACCTTAAAAAAATGTATCTAATTATATATATTCTTTCATTTTCTTTTCTTGTAGGTGATGTTGTATCATTTCGTGGAAAGACCAGTGAGCAACTCATGAGTCAACCGATTCCTTTGGCCTTCACTAATATGGTGATGAATAATTATAATATTCTACCCTCTCAAATCAATCCACAGCGAGGTACATTCCTCATCATCGCACCAGACGGAATCATTCAGTATCTCGGCGACTTTGTTTCATTTAAAAATTCTCAGGGATTTGATGTAGATGTAATCGCATTATCCGAAGCAGGAGAATCTGCATCTTTAATCAAATCTACAATTGCCAATAAACTTGCTGAAGATCCCATGTTGGAATATGTATTACTCCTCGGTGATGTGGATGGTTTTGCATCATTCCCTTCTTTTTATTATGGCCCTGAAAATGATGTATCTGATCAGAAATATACACATATTTTAGGGGATGATAATATTCCGGACGTATTCATTGGACGTCTTTCCATTGACTCATTATCTGACTTAGCGGTGATTATGGCCAAAACGATGCAATATGTCAAAAATCCCCTACTTTATGATTCTGATTGGTTGAGTCGGGGACTTATCGTGGCTGGAAACTACTCCAACTCTTATCCTATTCCCATCACGCCAAAATGGACTTCATATTGGCTCCGAGATGAATTATTGGATTATGGGTATAATCAGATCGATACGGTTTTTTATCCGCCTGTTCAGCAGGGTGCACCTTATATAATTCCAAGCATCAATAATGGCGTAGGGATTGTGAATTATCGCGGTTGGGGAGATGCAAATGGTTGGCATTATCCCGAATTTCACACGGACGATGTGAATGATCTTAACAATGGTTGGCTAACACCTGTTTTTTTCAGCTGGGTTTGTAACTCCAACGATTTTGCCAATAATGTGGATCCGTGCTTAGCGGAATCTGTTTTGCGTGGAGGCACACCTTCAATACCAAAAGGTGGAGTAGCATTTATCGGCCCATCGGATCTCCACACCAGTACAAAATATAATAATGTAATCAATGCCTATACTTATGATGCCATGTTGAATCATGGCGTGGTAGAATTGGGGCCAGCCATGCAGGCAGGACAATCAGGATTATTAAAAGAATTTCCAGCTCAGAATGGACCTGGTGAAGCACAGGAATTTTATGCCCACGTTTACAATATTCTCGGAGATCCATCTTTACCAGTATATATAGATACTCCGGACCAATTCACAATGAATGTTGAAGATATTTATGCCAATGATGGTCTTGTTGAGCTGACTTTGACGAATGCTTCAGGGAGTACAGTTAACTATGCGGTGATCAGTATTATGGATGATGATCAATTATTATCAAAAGGAATAACAGATGATGAAGGCCGTTTTTTAACGAGTATAGATGTATATGGTGGTATGCAGTTAGAAGTATATGCCAATAAAGGTGGTTTTATTCAAGGTCATACGAGTGTTGTTATTCAGCCAGCAAGCTCTGAAATCTCTATTGCAAATATGAATGTGATAAGTGAAAATGGAGGAGATAAACCGACTCTTGGGGAATTGATCAATCTTACTTTAGAGTTAAAAAACAATTCAGGGAATTCTACCAATGCTTTTACAGGAGAAATCATCTTCTCAACTGGGGTTGAACCCAATTTATTTCAAGTAAATATTCCTGCTATGGCATCCGGAGGAATTGAAAGTTTAAACAGCATAGAGTTCAGTTGTTACTCTGCTTCTGTAGGAAATACCATTCATGGACAGTTAAAGGATCAAAATGGGAATACAATTTGCGAATTTGTTATTGAAGTAGAATTACCTGTTTTCAATGTATCCTTCGAAAATTCATCAGTAAATCCAAACTCAGATATTGAAACGGTCTTATCCGTTTCAAACTTTTCCGGTGGGATCTATCAGAATATTTGGATTGAAATATCAGCTCTATCAGAAGGTGCTGATGTCACAATGAACTCAACTTCTGATTCATTCTCTAACTTTGCTCCTTTTTCTACAACATCCAACGGAACGAATTATGAAATTGCAATAGGCGATATTTCCTATGGAAGCGATATTACTTTTCTGGTAGAATTTGTAAAAAATGGGCACTCGATTTACAGCCAAGAAGTGCCATTGCATATTGAACCATCTTCAGCCAATATTCCTGTAGCACCAAATAATTACGGTTATTGGGCTTATGATGATACAGATATAGGATTCGATGAAACGCCAACATTCAATTGGATAGAGTTGGATCCTAATTATGGTGGAAATAATGGCACTTATTACCAATTGGGTGATGATGATCATGAAAATATTGAATTGCCATTTACCTTCAAGTATCATGGTATTGATTATAATCAGATTACAGTCAGTTCTAATGGTTGGACATCCTTTGAGCCGTGTTACATAGATTATTTCTGGAATATGTCCATTCCTATGTATATGGGGCCGAAAGCGATGCTGGCACCCTTTTCTGATGATTTAGAAACAATCGATACCAATAATGATGACGAGATTGATGTATGGATCAAAGTGTTTACTTGGTATGATGAAGATAATGGACGATTTATTATTGAATGGTCTCGGGCCTTGAATGGTTATGATGAAATTACAGAAGAAACATTTGAGATCATTTTATATAATCAAAATGCAATGCCCACGGAAAGTGGTGATGGTGTGATTGAATTCCAATATC
>CAJWPW010000238.1 GCA_913045415.1 uncultured Fidelibacterota bacterium
TCTGGATTGGATGCAGTGGTGCCCCATCTGGCGCCATAACAGAATATCGAACAACGGTTGGTACGGCCACTATAGATGATTTTAATATGTTATCAAATAAAATATTGAATCGACATCGTTACCTTGTGGATCGTACACTGGATAGAGGCATGGGTGTTGTAATCGAATGTAAGTATGAATATCCTGGTATTTCTAATGAAGAAGCGCTGAAGGGTATCCGAGAAATCAGATACAGACTAACTGTTGAAGCAAGGGCGAAAGGCGCCGCTGGCGGTATGTTTTCTGTCCGGGCGATTACACGTTCTTATGGACGGTTCGGCGGGAGTGAAGACTGGGTGGATATTCCAATCAACGATGAAACCAAGCGCCGTGTTAAATTATTTGCCAATGATTTAAAAACAGAATTCGAAAATAAAATTCGCTCCTTTTAAAATTTTTTAGCCCTTTAAGGTCTTCCCCTTATGGGGAAGATTTAGATGGAGTAATTGAATGTGGGAAAATTTTTAGAAAAACGAAGTAGGGTTAATTTATTTTTTGATTGAAATAGATCCATTTTCATTTACAAGGTACCGTGCATTAATATCAACGCCTGAGAATGTTTGTGTTGTTCCGGACCCGGGCCAAAAAATATTGATTGTTTTAATGTTACCATTTTTCCCAAGACCAATCATTTGATCAAAGGGGTTTCCCCCAAAACTTCCACCACTGGATACGGTTCGATAAATAACGGTTCCATTCTCTAACATAATTTCAATCCGTACCCCAACCGCTAATTTATTTGTTTTATTTCCCCTGAGAGAAATGCCAATCCAATGGTTTTCCCACCCTCCGGGATTTTCAAAAAGCGCATTTTGATATACACTGCCCTCATAAGCGCCACCCATAACGGCATGAATATCCAGATCTCCATCCCGGTCAAAATCAGCAAAAGAAATCCCATGCCCTTTTTGCAGGTGGCCAAATCGGCCATGAAAGGTTACATCGTCGAAGGATTCTCCCCGATTATTTAAAAACATTCGGTTGGGTTGAATGGAGCGATAATCCGGATCGCCGGTCCCGGCATAAAAGTCTAGAAACCCATCGTTGTTTAGGTCACCAAAATTACTCCCCATAGTGAGGATGGGATGGTCCAAGTTGGCTTTTTTAGTCACATCAGTGAATGTGCCATCTTTGTTGTTTTGATAAAGCCGGGGAGATTCACCATCATGTTTTAATCCAAGATAATCCATGGCCACATGGCCGGTAGTGTTATCATAGCCGGATACCCAGATATCTTCCCAGCCGTCGTTGTTGAAATCCCAAAACCAGGCAGGGAAACTATTGAGGGGTTCAGTAACACCAGATTTTTTTGATATCTCTTTAAAGTGATAATTGTTTTCCGGCCCGCTATTTTGGAATAGCAGGTTGGGTTCCCCCAAGCGAGAGATATATAAATCCAAAAAACCATCATTATTTATATCCCCCCAAATAACAGCTTTTATAAACCCAATGGCATTGATATCATGGGCTTGGGCTACATCAGAAAAAGTGCCATCACCATTATTTTGATAAAGTTCGGAAATATGGTTGGAGCCCTCTGCACTTTCATTGCCGATAAAAAGATCGAGCCAGCCATCGTTGTTAAAGTCTCCCCAGGATGCCGTTTGGGTTGGATGTTCAGAATAAATATTGGTTGAGATAGTCACATCGGTAAATGTACCATCACCATTATTTTTTAACAATGAATTCGGATGGTTTCCATCTTCTCCAAACCATCCACCGCGCAACACAAATACATCAACCCAGCCATCATTGTCATAATCTCCATGGACCATATTAAGGCCCCCCGTAATCCCAATTAGATTAGCAGATTCGGTTCGGTCCTCAAATCCGCGATTTCCCATATTCTTAAAATAATGGAGTTGATTATCCAACCCCCAGGATGAGACCATAATATCGATCAATCCATCCCCATCAAAATCGTCGGCAATTGAACCGCCTGCAAGGCTAATATGATCTAGGCCGGCAGATTCGGCGATTTCTGTAAACTCAGGAAATGTGATTGAATCAGAAGGGGTGAGCTGTGGGATTAGCCAACGTTGAGGGACTTTATCTGGATAGTCCCCTTTCACCATATAAGCGAGGTTTATTAACCACCGATACACATAGTCCTTTGGATTTTTTTCCAAAAGAGATTTATAAATGTTAATTGCTATCTCAGCGTTGTTTTTATTACGATGAATCCCAGCACCGCGAATGGGCATGATACAAGATTCTGCATTATGGCCATCCAGGCAGTTTGTTTCTTCTCCATGGCGGAAATGGGTGATTGCCAATAAATCGTGAATAGCGGTCATGAATGATTCGGGAGGATTGATTTTAAGCGAATCAATTGTATACAGTACATCATTGTATTGATCAATTGACTGTTGGGTGTATCCTGCATTCAACATTTCGTTTGCGATAACAGATTGATGTTGGAGGGCAGCAGAAATGTGGTCATCAAAAATTTGATTTTGCAGCCAAGCCAATCTTTTTTTATTGGCATATAAATTTATTTCAGGGTTAACCATTTCTGATTTTTCTGAAAGGATTCGAATCATTTCTTGGTGGCTTTTTGATTCAGTTGATTCGCACCCCCAGCAGGTCAGCAAAATCGATAACATCAGAATGGGTTTTAAATTTATCATTTAATCAATTTTAACTCATTAATTAACAAGGTGGGAATTTTTTATTGGTAGAAAGGAATTGCTAACTATTTACCAAAAACAAATAACAAATTCCCTATACAGCGCCATCATAGGACGTTATGTCCTGTGAGAGCTTTGATATTTGAGCGGGGACTATTAATATTTAAAACGCTTGCCCAAAGAAAACCGCATTGAGAAATAATCCATTGGTTCCATACCAAAAAG
>CAJWPW010000239.1 GCA_913045415.1 uncultured Fidelibacterota bacterium
GCGATTTCAGGAGAAACAGTTACAGGCATTGTAGTAAAGGCTATGGGAGCCAAAACAGGTCCGCTGATGATCATACCTCCTGTGATTATGCTCCAGGCTACCCAGAATATATAACTTGGTATTGTTTTTTTTATTTTATACATTTTGTTTTATTATTATCATTACATAATATATTTATATACTATTTTATTATATAAAATTCAATTATTATTTGTTTTACTTTTCTAGTTCGTTACTCCAAATACTTGTTGTACCATCAAAAACTTTTCAACAATTATTCCCACGCTGATTTATTTTTTTACTTACAAATCATCGTGTTTATTATATTAATTCAAACACATGAAAACACCGATTTATAAACGTACATGCAGTCGACCTATCACCGTGTGAGTGTGATGCCAGCATAATCAACCTGGCACGAAGTCTTTTCTGAACGTCTTTAATTTTAACATACGGGATTCCAAACCGAACTATTGCCTTAAAAGGAGATTTTAAATTAAAATCAGTACCTTCAGCTAATTTCAAATAATCACGCAGTAGTGAAAAAGCGTGTCTGGCTCCGGCTCGTTCTTACTGATTATACTTAACGCCGCCTGCTAGTTCATTAGTTATGGATAATTAAAGAATTCTAGGAAATATTTAATTATCCACCTAGATACTCTTTATTATACAAATTTCCCAGTAGAGGATGACACTTAAGTTCGTCCGGAGTGATGTAAGAGTTTTGTGACCCTGTTTTGGCAACGCTCGCGGCAGCCGCAAAATTGGCTATCAAGGCACTGTCATGAAGATCATGCCCTCGGCACAGTTCTGCAGCTAAAACTCCGACAAAAGCATCTCCGGCACCCAATGTGCTGACAACTGGAACTGCATGGCCGGGAATATGTGCTCTTTCACTTCCCTTTCCATATACAAGACCCTCGGCTCCAAGCGTAATTAAGACTTGATCGAGTCGTTCCCTAAGTTTTTCAAGGCAATAATAGGCTTCTTGTAGACCCAGTATTTTGACCCCAGAGAGCGATTCGGCTTCCACTTCATTGACCACCAGGAACTCCACCCAATTCCACCAGGTATCCGGAATAGTTTGAACGGGAGCAGCATTTAAAAGGACTGGAATTCCAGATTTTTTAGATTCCAATCCAACAGCTTCGTTGAAGGATAAAGGACATTCCAGTTGAAGAACGGTCAATCCAATCGATTCCCACAAAGCATTTTCCATAGGGAGATCCCCTCCATCCAAATCAGCGTTGGAACCGGCCAGAACACCTGCTTGGTAATTGCCTTCGAGGTCGATGAAGTCCAGGGCCATTCCTGAAGGTGTTGATCCTTCCAGGAGGTAATCGGTGTTCACCCCGGCTTTTTCCATGGCAGATCTGAGAATTTTACCGGGTTCATCAGAACCAATCCGTCCTAAAAAACGGACCGGTTGACCCCATAACGCTGCGGAAACAGCCTGGTTGGCCCCTTTTCCACCAGGATGTTCTTCATAGCCTTTGGCCAAAAGTGTTTCCCCTATATCCGGAATCCTTTCGACATACATCATCCTGTCCAGATTCGCCGCTCCAGCCACCAAAACTGAGGATTTCACCGGCCTTCAAGGAGTTCGAGGATTGCCATCGTATCCTGTTTAATCAATAACTCCCCTATCCCCTTTTCATCGAGAACAGAGGCAAACTTCCACCATTTTTTATAAAGACGGATATTGTATTCAGCTTCACGCACGGGATCTTCGTTTATCGGAAAGGTGTCGAAATAGATGTGACCTTGGTAATCAAACCGTTGGAGCCAGTAAATGAATTCCAGAGTCATCCGGGGATGAACGGTACCGAGCGCAAGGCCATCTTCACAACCTGGTTTCACAAAACCATCATTCAACTGCACTCCAAAAAGCTTTCCCTCCTGTCCCGTCAAGGCTGCAGACTGAACAGGATTTTCTGTTGCCATCAGACAGTGTCCGAAATCCAAAGTCAGTCCCATGTTTTGACGCCCAATGTCTCTTACTAAAAGTGATGCAGCACCTGTGGTGTTGTGGATGAAAAATCTCCTCGGTTCGGTAGGTTTTGGTTCCAGCGAAATTTTAAGATCCGGAAATGTATCACAGACAAATTGGAAGGCTTCGACACAGTGCTTCCACATCAAGTGATAGTCAGCCTGAAAAGAATAATCGTATCCATCATAGGCTGACCAGACGACTAGTTCCTTGGCATCAAGCGATCTCGCCCATTCGCCTGCATTCAGGACAAGGTCTATGGCAGCTTTGCGTTTGCTGGACTCAGGGTGAGTAAATGCCCCGTTTTCAAACTCTTGGGTAAACCTCGTGCAAACTGCTCCGGTCTTGAGAGAAGCCGAATCCAAAGCTTTTTTCACCTTTTCAGTTGTATATCCTTTCAAATGCTGTGGGCAGTTGAAATCAACAAGGTCGAGCCCTTCAATGGTCCCCTGACGGGCGATCCAGTCCAATACTGAGTTATCCCCAGCCCAAAGATCCCTGCGTGAACCCATCGAGTTCAACCGAGAGGCAAATAGTGGCACCTCTTTATTTTGATCAATCATTGTATTTTATTTTCTTAGCCAAGGATTTGGTTTGAAGTAGTCCCCAAGTCAAGGATAAGTATCAGGATGAAGCAGAATGGTCCAGCAAAAAATCGTTTTGTTCATCTGGACAACCTGGGAACCAATTACACTAAAATGACCGGTGGGTTTATTTTTTTACATTATTATTGTTTGTATTTTTAATACAAATTTTATATTTACATAATATATTTATATACCGTTATAATGCTAAAATCCAAAAAAGGAATAATCGTAGACGTTTACAATACTTTGCTTTATGCTTTTGTCAATTTAGCAATTTCATCAGCATGAGCACCTTCTGCCAACTTCAAATAATCAT
>CAJWPW010000240.1 GCA_913045415.1 uncultured Fidelibacterota bacterium
TAATTATGCCGGGACAACCAATATTTACGAATGCAAATAAAGTTATACATGATACCCTTATCTGGAATTTTGGGTTGGACTCTCTCCTCTCAGATTCTTATATATTGAGTGGAAGATCAATTATCTATACTACAGATCGGTATCAAAAAACCTTAATTTCAGTCGGAATTCTGTTCCTGATTTTAATGACTATTTTGATAAAAAGACGTTACTGACCTCTATGAAAAAACTAATTTATTCGTTGATATTTTTACAGATCATTTTTGGTGATTCTCCAAAATTTGGGGATGAGCAGATTGCCATTATGATGGATGAATATTTTCTTACTGCCAAATTAGCACCTGAGTTGATCGGTCACCGGTTTTATATTAGCAGAGGAGAAACTGTTTTTCAAATTGAGATTGAACCTGATATTGAATATGTGAATGATGCACTGTTATTTAGTTTTAAGGCTATGAGCCAGATCGCTAATATTTCCAAGACCAAGTTTACCCAATCTGTCCTTGTGATGCATTTTGGTGATAATTCTATACCTACTGTGGCTAAAACTGATTTATCTTGTTCAAAGGAATTCTTTATTGATAGTACTATAAATGAAGATCAATGGCGTAAAAATTGTTTAACGATCGGTGGACAATAATTGAAACAATCTTTTGACAAACTCCAACAAATCAGGTGAATTGTGTTAAAAATTCTATATTTAATACCTTTTATATTAATAGCCCAAATCGAAAAACAAGTTCGGGATGATGATCCATCCCTGTTTACAAACCAGCGAATTTTTCACGCACCGCCAAAACCATTATTTATGGGGCGCGCTCATACGCTTGATTTCATCACAAATATTCCCAAAGACTCTGTGGAATCAGCAGCCATTTTCTTTAAAACTGATTCCATGCAATACTATCAGGAATTCCCTCTTGAAGGCCGCCACGGTCATTATAACTTCAAATATGATCCAGATCTTTATCCTGGGACACGCCTTCAATATTATTTTGTGATCAAATCAAAGACCAATATTCACGGTACACCAATTAATGATAAAGGAGAACTGACACCCGTGAATAAATTATTGATTGATCCTGTCCAATATTTCAAACAACGGTCTCGTTTGAATCAATGAACCCGGAAAAACGTATTGCTGAACTCCGTGGAATCCTACAAGATCATAATTACCGATATTATGTTATGGATGATCCAACCATTTCCGATGGTGAATATGATACCATCCTCCGTGAATTACAATCCCTTGAAAGAGAAAATCCAAATTTAGTTACCTCAGATTCTCCTACTCAACGGGTTGGATCACATCCTGTTTCTGAGTTTGGAACCATCAAACATCGCATTCCTATGTTATCCCTGGCAAATGCCATGAATGAAGCAGAGTTGGTTGCATTTGATGAACGAATGCAGAAAGGTTTGGATCAAGAATCTGTCACCTATATGGCAGAACCAAAATTGGATGGACTTGGTGTAGAACTGGTTTATGAAAATGGGACATTTATTCATGGTTCAACTCGCGGTGATGGATTTACGGGCGAAGATATAACCCATAATTTGAAAACTATTCGAGGGATTCCATTATCTCTTCGAACGAATGATCTTCCCGCACCACCGCTTTTAGAAATACGTGGGGAAGTATTTATACGGAAAGATGATTTCAAGAGTTTAAATGAAAAACAAGAATTAAATGAAAAATCGGCTTTTGCAAATCCAAGAAATGCAGCTGCAGGGAGTCTCCGTCAATTAGATCCAACCATTACGGCAGAACGTCCATTGTCAATTTATTGTTATGAAGCAGGCATGATCAATGGTGTAGAGTTTATTGATCATGCATCTTTTTTAGATTCTCTAAAAAAATGGGGATTGCCTGTAAATCCTTTTATTCAAATTGTTACCGGTTCGAAGGGGTTGACACAATTTCACCAGGAGTTGGAAGACCGGCGGAATGACCTTGCATACGAAATTGATGGCACGGTCTTTAAAGTGAATAATTATAATAAACGGGAGGACTTAGGGACACGAAGCCGATCTCCTCGATGGGCAATAGCCGGGAAATTCAAAGCACAACAGGCCACAACTGTCATTCATGATATTGATGTTCAAGTTGGTAGAACTGGCGCTTTAACGCCCGTAGCTAAATTGGAACCTGTTTATATAGCCGGTGTCACTGTTACAAATGCAACACTACATAATCAAGATGAGATTGTTCGGAAAGATATTCGGATTGGCGACACAGTATTGATAGAGCGGGCTGGCGATGTCATTCCAAAGGTTATGAAGGTTATTAAAGAAAAACGACCAAACTGGACTAAACCATTCCAGATTCCAAGTGCATGTCCTGTTTGTCAACACGAAACTCACCGATCTGAAGGTGAGGTGATATTGCGGTGTGGTAATATTTCATGTCCGAGACAAATTAAAGGTAGGATCCAGCATTTTGCATCTAAACTTGCTTTGGATATTGATGGGCTTGGAGAAAAAATCGTGGACCAATTGGTAAATGAAGATCTCATCCAATCCATTGATGACCTTTTTATTTTAAAACAAGACACATTAGAAAAACTGGATCGTTTAGGAGAAAAATCTGCTGAAAATTTGGTTGAAGCTATTTCAAATTCTAAGGATACAACTTTCGCTCGGTTTATCTATGCATTGGGAATACGGAATGTGGGCGAACACATCGCAAAAGTACTGGAGAAACAATATTCTGGGAATTTAACAGAGTTCCAGAATACGACCGTTGAAGATTTAGAAGCCATTGATGAGATCGGTCCTATTGTTGCTGAAACTGTAATCCAATTCTGGTCTGATGATTCAAATAAAAAAATGGTTCAAAATTGTTTGGACTATGGTGTAAGATTTGCAGATGTTGAAGTAAAC
>CAJWPW010000241.1 GCA_913045415.1 uncultured Fidelibacterota bacterium
GAATCGGGCATACTTTTAAGGATGTTGGCTCAAGAAGTACGGCTGCGTTAGCGGAATAACCTTTTATAATATTGGTAAGTGTACCGCAGCCGCCAGATTCTTCGCCAACCACGGATTGAATTATTATGTTTCCATGCGGTTTAAAACCGATAGATTGTAGAATCTGGACTGCAAAAATTCCAGCGCTCAATCCGGCTTTCATATCACAGGAACCCCGCCCATAAATCCGACCGTTTTTTATGTATCCTGACCAGGGTGATTTATTCCACAGGTTTTCCGGGCCTGGAGGGACTACATCCACATGGCCATTCAAAATCAGTGATTTCCCATCCCCATCGTTGTGCCATTGTCCCACAATATTAACACGTGAATCAGGTGAAAATCCGTCATCACAAAACGCAGGGTGATCTTTTAATTTATCAAACTTGACTATAATCTTTTCTGTATCCAATCCAAGAGACTTTAGTTTATCCTGAATAATATCTTGAACGGGACCCTCATCATTTGCAAGGCTTGGGCACTGGACAAGTGTTTGGATGAAATTGATGAGATCTTCCTGGGATGCTTCCAATGCAGACGTGATTTGTCGCTGAAAATCAGCCATTCTTTTTCCAGTAATAATATAGTGGAAGTCCGGCCAGGATTATCCCAGATCCAATGGCTGCATCCCTAGGGGCTTCCATAATGGTATTAATGGTAAGAAATATGGCAAAGAAAATAAATATGATAGGAATCCATGGATATGCCGGTGTTCTGTATGGACGATCCATATCTGGTTTTTTCTTTCGTAAAATGATGACTGCACCAGCGGACATACCATAAAATATCCAGGATGCAAAAATGATGTAGGTGATCAATTGGTTAAAAGTGCCCGTAAAAGTCAGGATGCAGGCCCACACGCATTGGATGATCAGTGCATTGGCCGGCGATTTAAACCTAGAATGAATTTGAGCTGCTTGATTAAAAAATAATTTATCCCTTGCCATGGCAAAATTGATGCGGGCACTGGTGAGTATAGATCCATTGTTTGCACCAATCAATGAGATCAGGATGATTAAAGTGACAACAGCGGCACCCTTGTTTCCCAGGAAAACGGTAGCAGCATCAGATACTACCAGATCGGAGCCATTCATCCCATTAAATCCCATTGTGAAGAGTAAAACATAATTCAATAATAGATAGACCGATACAACAATTAGCATGCAAAAGATGAGTGACAAAGGAACATTGCGCCCCGGATTTTTGACTTCACCAGCCACATAGGTAACAAAGATCCAACCATCGAATGTCCACAGGACTGATACCATGGCCAGGCCTAGGGGACCAATAAGTCCTGTGAATGGTTTATCTGAAAAAATCGGACTCAGGTTTTGATTTGTTCCGCCTTCCATTACTAAACCTAATAGGATGATCCCAAAGATGGCGCCTAGTTTTGATAGAGTAAATAAATTTTGAAATCGAGCTCCTGATTTCACATCCACAATATTGATAATGGTTAGAAGGACAATGATACCGATAGCAACACCTTTTATACTTACGTCACTAATTGGATAGAAAAATCCCAGATATTCGGAAAATGCAACCCCGACAGCTGCAATGGAAGCGGTGTTGATTACAGCCACAGCTGACCAGCCGTATAGGTATCCCCAGAGCGGTCCGTAGGCTTCGTTTAGATAGACATATTGTCCGCCGGCTCGCGGCATGGCAGCGCCCAACTCAGCCACAGAAAGTGCGCCGAAAAGGCTAACGATTCCGCCCAGGATCCATACCAGGAAAAAAAGAGACGTAGAACCCGTAAAAAAAGCAACCGTCGCCGGAACCATAAAGATTCCCGATCCGATGATTCCCCCAGCATTGATCATGGTGGCATCTAGTAGTGACAAAACCCGATCAAGACTTTGTGGTTTTTGCTGTGTTTCCATCACGCCTATGATTATTATATAATAATGATCATTTTGCTATTTAGGTACAAAATTATTTCTATAGCAACAGAATGAATTGCTATTATGATTAATGTTTTTATTAGCGCATCAATGCTTGAATTGTAGCATTGGATTTTGCTAATCTGTCACTAAGGAGTTTAACGATATAGGTATGCAACTCGGCTGCTTTTCCTGGTGATTCTAAATTCAATTTCTGGAAATTATCTTTGGAAAGAAAATAAATCACACAATCTGTCTTAGTCAAAACTGATGCAGAGGCCTTTGAACCCAAGTACAGGCTTACTTCGCCCACCACTGTCCCGGCCCCAAGGGATTTCAATCGAATTCCTTCCCCTGAGCCGATATCCAGGCGGACAGTAATGCGGCCTGACTCTATAAAATAAATTCCGCGTGGATCTTTCCCTTGTTTGATAATGGCGGTATTACCGACCACTTTTTTTTCTTCGAAAAATTCGGCAATTCCCGGGAATTTATCTTTAAATGAATCCGCCTTTTTGGAATCAGAAAGTTCCTCATATGACTTTTTATATTGCTCAATGAGCTCATCTTCACATTTTTCCAATCCATGGTCTAAATCATCAAATTCAACAAAGACACCTCCTTCATCAGGCAAAAGTCCTCCAGCCCTTAGTTGGTTAGTCATGTCTTGATTTAAACTGCAAAAAACTACTCTGAAACCATGGCTCTTGGCCATGATACGCAATTTGTTAAAACTATTGATGGTTGAAGAATCCAGACCGGTTACGTGCCGAAAATCAAAAATTAAATATTTTAGATGTGAGGCTTCTTTATTTTCTACCCGATCGTTAACCCTATCTAACAACCGATTAGCTGTTCCGAAGAAAATAAAACCCTGCAAGGGAAGAATACTGATCTGTTCTCCATGATCAGCAATGATTTGTTTTAAGTATTCGGATCGTTATACTTT
>CAJWPW010000242.1 GCA_913045415.1 uncultured Fidelibacterota bacterium
AACCTATGAGAAAGGAGAAATCCCTGAAGAGTTAATTAGAAATAAATTCTCTATTATGTACAGGTTAAATAAAAAGATTGAACCCTATGTTTCCGGTGAATTTATTCAACTGATTGATGCCCACAATTATCCGCTTGATGAAACAAGGTTTTCATTTGGTCTCACATATGAACTTCCGAGAAAAAACTCAATGAAAATATTTTATACTCTTAAAAACGAAGATAAGACAAAAAATAATCCCGATGAGATAGGTGTATTTGGATTAAGCTACAATTTTTCCTTATAATAATATATCATTAACGATAATATGAATGACTGCCCAAGAATTCACAATAATCAAAAAAATATTTTACTTAAATAATACCTATGAAAGCTCAAATGCTTAAAATCGTTTTTATTTTTATAACTTTAACAATCCTACATGGACAACACCATTGGGAAACTGCAATTTTTGCCGAAGATGATTGGCGATATATTGTTCCATCTTTTGATGTGGAGACTGGTTGGAATACAATTGAATTTGATGTTTCTAATTGGGATGAAGGCCCGGGTGGATTTGGTTATGGCGATGGTGATGATGGTACAATAATTGATCCTGCTATTTCTGTTTATTTCAGGCGAAATTTTTCTGTATCTGATTTAACTAAACTTTCTTCAGCAGTACTAAGCGCCGATTATGATGACGGATTTGTGGCCTATCTGAATGGTCATGAAATTGGGCGATCTTATAATTTATCTGAACCTGGGACATTTGTACCTTACGATGAAACAACAACCTATGACCATGAGGCATCTTTGTATAATGGCGGTTTACCAGAGAGTTTTATGTTGGATTCATTAGAATTGGATTCCTTTCTGACAAACGGAGAAAATGTAATCGCCGTTCAGATCCATAATGTTGGTATTAATTCTTCAGATATGTCAGGGAATTTTTATTTATCCTTTGGTATTACGGATGATTCAGAATTTTATGAAACACCACCATGGTGGTTTCAAGAACCAATTATTTTAGATGAATTCAACCTTCCCATCATTTTGATTGACACTTATGGTGTTGAGATTCCGGATGAACCTCGAATTCCCGCTTCCATGGGGATTATTAATAACGAATCAGGGGTGAACTACATTGATGACCCATTCAATGATTTCGATGGACCTATTACCATTGAGAGGCGGGGGAATTCGTCTCAATGGCAGGGGAAAACGCCTTACAGGTTTGAGACAGTAGATGATGAAGGTGAGAACAGCAATGTTGAACTTCTTGGCATGCCGGCCGAAAATGATTGGGTACTATATGCACCCTGGCAAGATAAAACCATGATCCGGAATGTTTTGACCTATCAACTTTCAAATGAAATGGGACGGTATGCATCCCGAAGCCGACATGTGGAACTTTATTTGAATGATGAATATCGAGGCATCTATGTTTTGATGGAAAAGATCAAACGGGATGGAAATCGCGTGGATATCTCAAAACTAAATCCTGATGAAATAACTGGTGATGATGTGACTGGTGGCTATATTCTCAAATTTGATTGGTTTTATACGGGCGATAATATAGGTGGATTTGAAAGTGAGTTTGATGACATGATCTACAATTATCATTATCCAAAACCCAGTGATATTGTTCCTGAACAGGAAGCATATATTCAGGAATATATTAATGGGTTTGAAACCATTATGATGGGTACTGATTACACAAACGATTCCACTGGTTACCCATCAATGATGAATGTCGAATCCTTCGTTGATTTTATATTATTACAGGAATTAGCTAAGAATGTAGATGCTTACCGGCTTAGTACATATATTTATAAAGATAAAGAAAGTGTAGATAATCGGCTCACTGCAGGACCCGTTTGGGATATTAACCATGGATTTGGTAATTGTGATTATGGAGAAACATGGGAAGTAGACAACTGGCTTTTAGAATATAACCCGGAGGGGGGCGACCAGATGGCATTCTGGTGGGAATTGCTGTGGGAAGATTTGGCTTTTCAACATAAAGCAGCTGTCAGATATACTGAATTAAGACAAACGATTTTTTCTGAAGAACATATTTACTCAATTATCGATAGTATTGCAGATTATCTCGGTCCTGCGGTGGATCGCAACTTTGCAAGATGGCCATTATTGGGGAATTATATTTGGCCTAACTATTATGTGTTTGATACTTATGAAGAAGAAATTGATTATCTAAAATCATGGACTGCCCAGAGATTGGCTTGGATGGATAGCGATATTCTTCTGAGTTTGGATCCATCTCCTATTGCCGCCGGATTCAGACTAAATGGACCTTTTCCAAATCCTTTCAATCCATCAACGGTTATTTCGTATGAATTACCTTATGATCTAAATATCGAAATAAATATTTTTAATTTATTAGGCAGAAAGGTCCGATCTTTATTAAATGAAACCCGACCAGCCGGGCAGGGGTCTACTATTTGGGATGGGAAAACTGAAAATGGTCACCTTGCTTCAGGTGGTGTATATTTTATTTCAGTACAGGTAAGGGGGCCTTCAAATGGATCCAACATATTCTATCAGGAAACAAAAAAAGTTCTTCTTTTAAAATAATTTACCCATAGTAATATATCATTATAGAATGAAAATATTAATGATGACTCAAGAATACTAACCAATCAAAAACAGTATTTTATGAAAATAATTTCAATAACACTTTTATGGCTTTCTATTTCATTTTGTCAAACGGCTAAACAATCTTCCGGTGCTTTAAATTCCAATGTTGGTATGAGCGCAGGAGCATACGCAAATGCAGGGACGGATAAAATGGAGGTAGATGGGTTTTTTGAGATCCAATCCATAAATGGGCTATATGGTGATGTTTGGT
>CAJWPW010000243.1 GCA_913045415.1 uncultured Fidelibacterota bacterium
TGAGCAAATCATCTATTGGATCGGTGAGTGCTTTTGGTGCCAGTATAAATAAGCCAGCCCATCGGTTATACTATGGTACATCCTCTGGATATCTTTATAAACTTGAGAATGCTCACCAGAAAGATAAAGTGGTTGAGATCCGCAATAATATTAGCGGCGCTGGTTATGTGAGCGGCATTTCAGTTGATCCTTACAATGGGGATAAGGTCATGGTCAGTTTTTCAAGTTATGAAACAAGAAGTATTCATTATTCAGATAATGGTGGCGAATCCTGGACTGATGTAAGTGGGAATTTAGAAGAAAATCCCAGTGGCGGCGGCTCTGGCCCATCGGTCAGATCCGTGCTTATTTTTCCTATAAAAGGTGGATATCGGTATTTTGCAGCAACCAGTACGGGGCTTTATTCAACATCTACATTGGATGGAACCAGTACAGTTTGGAACCAGGAAGGTGTTGAAACAATTGGCAATGTTGTTGTAGATATGGTTACGGGTCGTGCTGCAGATGGATATTTGGCAATAGCTACTCATGGCAACGGTATCTATACAGCTCGTTTTGACAGTGATCAATTGGCAGTGGATGATACCAATATACCCACTGGTTTTGAATTGAATCAAAATTATCCAAATCCATTTAACCCATCGACTCAAATACCATTCACTTTGAATGAAGCCGGAATAGTTTCATTGAAAGTGTTTGATCTCGCCGGAAGAGAAGTGACCACCTTAGTAAATGAAATCAAGGCAGCCGGAATGCACCAAGCCATGTGGAATGGTAAAGATGCTCTTGGCAATGCAATGCCTTCAGGGATGTATTTCTATCGCATTGAAGCAAATGGAAAGGTGCAAACCAAAAAGATGCAATTGTTGAAATAAGATTTATTCAACATGGTGATCTAAAGTCCCCTTGGAAACTTGGGGGCTTTTTTATGAACGCAGATAGGATGCACCATTCACATCTACAATACATCCGGTGAGAAAATCATTTCCTTCAGATGCAAGCCACAAAGCAGTTCGGGCTATTTCTTCAGGATCGGCCACACGATTCAATGGGCTTTGGGCACGAATAGAATCGTCAACCATATCTGCCACACGATCGGTGGCTACAAATCCCGGTGCAATGGTATATACAAAAATATTATCTTTCGCCAGAGCTTGGGCCATGGATTGCCCCAATGCATTGAGTCCTGCTTTGCTGGCGCCATAGGCCGGAGATTTGGGCTCACCGCGAAAAGCACCCCTTGATGAAATATTCACAAATTTTCCGCCGCCATTTTTCTGCATCACTTTCGCTGCGCAAAACATGAGATATGCCGGTCCCATGAGGTTGGCGCCAATGGTTCGTTTCCATACATCCTGCCAATCGTCGAAGGAGAGTGAATCAAAGTCATACTGTTCAACAACAGCCGCATTGTTCACCACAATATCCACGGATGCCAAGGATTGAATCATGGATTCTACTTCGTGTGGATTTGACAAATCTGCCTGTACGATTTGGCTATTCCCGGATAAAGATGCCTGCGTTTCTTCCGCGCCTGTTTTATTAGTGTTGTAATGGACAATAATTGTTCCATTCGCGTTTGCGAACGCATCACAGATGGCTCCGCCTATCCCCCCGGAAGCACCGGTAACCAGAATGGTTTTTCCTGTAAAATCAATTGTCATGAGATAATGATTTAAAATATTTTATTAAGGCGAATATTTCCACACCCATCCCTGCTAAAAGGAATATGATTGCAGCGGGTTTCAAAATAGAAATATCAAAAATGACAAATGATGCATAAGCGAGGATGCCAATAATGATTAAATATTTACCGATGCGGTGAAATGGGCTGGACGCTTCCATACGGCGGATACTTTTAGGATATTCCTTCTCAGCCCAATCGTCCAGTTCTTGTCGTTCTTCCGGTGACATCCTCATTGTATCACGTGCTTTAGGTTTATACTGACCATTGATAAAGCGACGGCTGCCAACACATTCGCAAAAGGCGACACAGCGGGGAATTCATAATTCCAGGCCATTACGCCTAAAAGCCATATCAAATAGATTCTCTTTTTCAATTTGCAATTATCCTTGCCATTTGATCTTCTAATGACCCCTTTGGTTCTTCTATAATACGTCCAATCTCCACATCATTTCGATAAAAAATAATTGTAGGTGTATTGGTGACGCCAAAGGTTGCGTAATCCTGAAAATACCCTTTTTTATCTTTGGTCAGTCCGATAATCTCAAAGTTTTCGTAATCATAATATAATTCATCCAGAATTTTGTAAAGCCGGGGAACTTCCCGCTTGCTGTCGTGACACCAAGTGCCCATAAATATTTTGATTGAAATTTGGTTTAAGTTGGCTGAATCAAATCCATTCAAATCGGGGTGGTAGGCATCATACTGTTTCGGAAACCATGTATAAGAATCATGATCTGTAATCAATGATTTAGAGAGGAGCCCAAAATGGTTTCCATCATCAAAAACAACAGTGGGATTATTTTTGGGAAATATTCCAGCGCAGCCCAAAAAACAGGCGCAGAAGATGGTTATAATTTTTAATCTCATGGGGCGGAAATTAAGTTGGATTTAATTGCGAACTGGGTTTGTTTTTTCCGACGGATAATCCAATATAATGATTAACGGAAAAATTATCAGGCGCTGAATTTAGATCCCACCGGCGCGCGGTATTTCTGGAAGGGGATCATAAGCAGGTTTTTAATATTGGAATTTTCTTCCGGTGCCATGTGGGTATCAATACCGTAAGTAACTTCATCCATTTTATTCACGTTTGTAGTGGTTTTTAACAGGTGATCCCAAATGGAAAAAATGTTGCCATAATTACTGTCTGTATGGGG
>CAJWPW010000244.1 GCA_913045415.1 uncultured Fidelibacterota bacterium
CCAGGAACTTCCTCTCACCTGTTCTGTAACCTGAACACCCGAAATCGCTGTCACATCCTGAAAGACACCATTCCCATCATTTTGAAATAGCATACTTTGGCCGGCAGCGTTTCCTATAAAAAGATCCAAATCTCCATCATTATCATAATCCGCCGCAACAGGCGTTCTTCCTTCAATTGTAACTCCAAGATTGGCTACATATGTAACATCGGTAAAAATCATATTTTGCTCATTCCTATACAAATAAAACCTGTTTCCATTTCTGGCAGTAAAAAAAATATCGTCCCACCCATCATTATTATAGTCAAATAAACATACACCTTCGGATGATCCAGAAAAATTAATCCCACTATAGGAGGTAATATCTGTAAATAATACGTTTGAGTATCCCAAATTCAGAAGAAATAAATAAAGAATAATTTTATGAGTTAATTGAAGATTCATTTGTAGGAATTTATTAATTTTTCGGGCAATTAATAAAGAGTAACCATTTAATTAGTTACGAATTTAATCCCAAATTTTTTGGTAATCGATCTTCCATGAAACAAATTTTTATTCCTCTGGCCATCTTTCTGGTCTTTCAATTGAATAATGGATACGCTCAAGGCGGAATTAGCTGACGACGCCCTCTGCTCCCAGGTGGGAGTTTATTAAACTATGGTGATTCACAGGAAGGGCAGTTTTCTCTTGGAATTTCTTACGAGCACGAACAATTGGATTCTCCAATATATGAAACAGAACCCATTCCTAATTATAATAAAGAAAGAACTATTTCCAGTAGTTTTACAGTCATTACAAACTACGGTATTACCAATCAATTCAGCTTAACAGGATTTATCCCGGTACGATATATTCTAAATGAAAAAGTTTTATTTCGTGGTCAAAACCAAAACTTATATCATGGCGGGAAGTATTTCCGTGAATCTTACGGACTTGGTGATGTGGTTATCCAGGCAAGATATCAATCCACGTTTTTTACCCAACTTCCTTTTGTGATTGGTATTGGCATAAAACTCAGCAATGGTAAAATAAATAAAACAGATGAATTTGGTGAACGAATCAGTGATAATCTCCAAGTTGGAACAGGCACAGTAGATCCGGTACTTTCTATTTACACGAGCCGTGATATCAAGCAATTTGTGGCTTCAGGCGGTATTTTTACAAGAATCTCCAATGGCGAGAATATTTATGGATATCAATATGGTAATGAATTGCAATCTTTGATAAATCTAGACTATCTCGAGAATTCTCTTCTATACGGCGGTATTCAATTAAGTCATTTATTAACTACTCGTGATTATTACGAATATGGCAAGGTCACTCGTGATCGTGGCGGAGACAGCATTTTTCTAACTGGGAAGCTCGGTACTAGAGCCACAAACAAACTTGATTTTGAGATGACTATCCAAGTACCATTGTATCAAAATCTGAATGAGAGCCAGCTGACATCTCCATTTATTATTCACTTTGGATCCTTATATAGATTTTCATCATGAGAATTAAATTTCTTATTCCATTATTAGGTCTATTTTTGTCCTGTTCCTTATATCAGGATACAGATGATCCAGATATTTTTTTTGAATATCATGATTTTGATATTCTTCCTCTAGGAAGAACCATTTCAGATATGATTATTACAGAAAATAACCAATCTGTATTTCTGACTGATTATAATAATAATTCAATTATAAAAATTGATGTCAATAATGAAATGGCTGTTAGCGGAGAAATAGAAATTGGGTCCCACCCTGTTGCTCTAGATTTGAATTCAGATAATTCAGTCATAGTAATCGCTTTGGAAGGAGAATCATCTATTTTCACGGTTGAAACAGACCAATTTCAAATTATTGGTGAATATTCAATTCCATTAATGAATGTAAATGACATTGTTTTTTTTAATGATTCAATTGTAGTTATTTCTTCAAGGACAGATCCTGCTTGTATTTCCCTAAACTTAAATTCAACGGAATATGTAAATCAATCAGTACTAAATGGCGAATTAGCCATGGATCAAGAAAATAAGATTCTTTATGTAGCAACATCATCATCTGTAAAAAAATATAATTGGGATGGTGAGCGATTCTCTCAAGATCCTAATATTTCAGATCCCTACGGGTTCGTTGGTGATGTCCATCATTTTGTCTTTAATGCCACTAAAAATACAATATTTGCCTGCATCAGCTCTTCCAATGATGCAGAAAGCAACATCCAGCATATATATTCTTATAGTGGTTCAGATATGACATTTGCCGGAAAATATCTAATAAAATCACCAGGATTAGCTGTGGCTGTTTCAAATAATGGTAATAGAGTTTTCACTGCCCCAACTGATGCGGATGAGATTGGTGTATTTATTATTGAATTTGATCAAGAATCTAAATTAGAATCTTATTATTATCTTTCAGCAGGCAACCTAACAGATCGAGGGTTAGTGGTCGATTCTAATGACCAAAACCTTTACATTTTGGTTAATATTCCTGGTGATGATGATTCATTCGAGCCTTATAACGACTATTCATTTGATCTTCAACGGATAAAGTTGTAATCGACCTGATTCTAAATTGCAATTTTGAAATCCAATATAAAATTATTACTATCACTGCTTGTTTTCTTTTCCTGCGAAAAACCAGTTGCACCTGAAATATTGGCAATGGTGGGCTCTCGAGTAGTTACATCATTCGATTTTTCTGAATCCTACTCAAAACGTTTAATCAACACCCAATTATTTGATTCAGATTTTGAACGGGACCGGCATCTTCAAATGTTAATTCGGAATAAGCTTTTTTCTGAAGCGGCCATTCGAGATCAATTGGTTTTAGATT
>CAJWPW010000245.1 GCA_913045415.1 uncultured Fidelibacterota bacterium
TCGTAATGCTTCCATAATTGGAATATTCAAGTTATCCGAATTTGTATAAAATGCATCCATATGAAGGGCAAGAATCTTCAAATTATATCCCACTTCTTCGGAGCGATATTCATCAATTATTTCATAAAATCGTTCTATATAGTAAGGTTCCACCCAATTACTTTCATGAGAGAATTGTTTTCGAACTTCTGCCCGATGATGAGATTTCAATTTAGAAATGGCTCCGTATGATCCATTGATAAAAGCAACCTTCTCTTCCTGAGAATAATCATTCCAAAAATCAGCGGGTGTTGATTCCTGTGCCCAGATTATGGTGAGAAATAATAGGAATAAAAATCGGATCATTTGTTCTTGCCTTTGAAATGGTTCACAATTGGTATTCGCCGTCCCGCACCAAATGCCTTGGAAGAGACTCGAAGTCCTGGTGCAGCCTGCCGACGTTTGTATTCATTAATTTGAATTTTTCGATAAATAGAATTTACTAAATCAGAATCTGATCCATCATTAATTAATTCCGCCGGTGACTTTCTATCTTCCACAATGGCATCCACCAAGGGGCTAACCACATTGTAATCAAATGGATCAACTTGGTCCGGTGCCAATTCTGCTGATGGCGGTTTGGAGATGCTTCCTTCCGGAATTCGTCCCGGATTTTCAAAGTTCACCCATTTTGCCAGTGCATATACATCCGATTTACTCAAGTCGGAGATTACTGCTAATCCTCCACTCATATCGCCATATAAGGTACAATAACCCAATGCTAATTCAGTTTTATTTCCGGTTGATAAAACCATCCACCCGAATTTATTGGAGAGTGCCATCAAAAGAGTCCCCCGTGCTCTTGCCTGGATATTTTCTTCTGCAACATTGGGCTCCGTTCCGAGAAAATGGGGATGGAGTACTGTTTCTAATCCTTCCACAGCTTCCTGGATTGGGATAATCCGATAATCAATACTCAAATTATCGGCTAATGCCTGGGCATCAGATAAACTGTGATTACTTGAATATTTGGATGGCAACGAGATACCATGAATATTTTCTGCACCCAAAGCATCGGCAGCAATTACAGCAACCAGAGCACTATCAATCCCGCCTGAGAGTCCTAAAACAGCTTCAGTGTGACCAGTCTTCTTAAAATAATCTGACACACCGAGACATAAAGCCCGGAACATTTTTTCTTCTCTTGGTTTCACTTTCAATTCCACAACATGATCTGACTCAAGATCAATCAAAACCAGATCTTCTTCAAATGCTTTACCTTGTCCCAGACAATCTCCGCGCGAAGAAAATGCCAATGATTCACCATCAAAGATCAATTCGTCTTGTGCACCCACCATGTTACAATAAATAAAAGGGAGTTTGGTCTCCTCTACTTTTTCCTGTATTAGATCTTTCCGCCTGAATAATCTTCCTTCATGATAAGGTGATGCAGAAATATTGATTAGTACATCTGCACCCTTATCTTTTTGTATTTGACTTACCTTACAATCATAATGATGATCCCAAAGGTCTTCACAAATTTGAACACCAAGATTAACCTGTTTCCCTTTAACTGGAATGGGAATCACTTTGGGTTCATCACCGCTAGTGAAATATCGTTCTTCATCGAAAACATCGTAGGTAGGGAGCAAAATTTTGTCTGTTGTAGATTGCAATTTCCCGTCAAAGCAAACTGCCGCAGAGTTGAATAATCTACCATTCTCTTTTCTAACAAATCCAAAAATCATTGGAATGGATGATACTGACGCAATCTCATTTAAATTCAATAAATTTTGGTCAACAAACCCGTCTTCCCAAAGTAAATCCTGAGGCGGATAACCACTTATTATTAACTCTGGAAATACAATAATATGTGCATTAAGACCAATACATTTTTTATAATACTTTAATAGAAGATTATGATTGTAATCAAAATCGCCAACGATGGGATTGATTTGGCAAATTGCGATCTTCATTTGAGAATTTCAAAGGAATTAAACTCATTTTCAGCAGGGAACCATTCTATACTTAACTTATCTACTTTTGCCAGCGGCGGGCCATTCTGAAGCCATCCAGTCAATTCTGTAAGATTATCTATATTCCCTTCAGCAATTATCTCTACAGCATTTGAAAATAAATTTTTCACCCAGCCATTTAAGCCTAATTCCAATGCTTTAGCTTGAGTTTGTTTCCGAAACCAAACTCTCTGAACTTTTCCTGAAACCATCACATGTATTTTAAACATGATTCAATTCTTTTTTGAGTTTGGAAATTACATCTTCCGGCGATTCAGCTTGGATAACATTATTAATATCCCATGTTTGATACCCGATTACGGGTTTATCAAGTTGGAACGCATAAGCAATCTCACTCATAGTGCCGTATTGTCCAGAGATTGCGATTGCAGCATCACAGTTATATGCAAGTACTGCGTTTCGTGCAATATCCATGCCTGTGGCGATTGGTATTGTCAAGTAATCATTCCCTTCCTCCAATTCTTTCCCCTTGAGAATTCCAATAACCGTACCTCCTGCTTTAGAAACACCTTTTGAGATTGCTTCCATGACACCTTTTCCACCCCCACAAAAAACAAGAAACCCTTCCTGAGCTAAAAGACGTCCAATTTCGACAGAATTTTCATACACTTCAGGTGTGATATTGCGGCCGCCAAAAACAGAAATTCTGCCATTAAATTCCATTAAGGTTCTAATCGGGTCATGGTTCTGGGAAATGGAATTGTTTCACGAATATGTTTCGTGCCACAGATCCAAGCCACAGTTCTTTCTAAACCTAGCCCAAATCCTGAATGTGGAACCGAACCGTATTTCCGGAGATC
>CAJWPW010000246.1 GCA_913045415.1 uncultured Fidelibacterota bacterium
CATAATAGATACAAGGTTATCCATGACCAGTGAATCCAATGAATCAACAGCTCCCGATACTAAATAAACATCAATATCTGTATTAATCGGACCGGATAAATCAACAGTTTGAAAAGAATAATGCTGACTTAATTGGGAAGATAAATTATCTGTTTTTAATCCCGTTTCTGAATCTAAATGAGCCAAGCCTATTTTTTTCTTATCAATATCAATCAAGGATTTTATTTTTGTACTAATCAAATACTCTAATCCAGAAGTGGATTGAATAACGGGAATCACTTCTTTTTTATCTTCAAACAATAAGACCATTCCAAGATAAACTTTTTTGATTTCTACTTTGTCATTTTCAATGACTTGCATTTGAACCGGTTGAATCCCATCTTTTCTGGCTTGTTCTTCCATGTCTTTATCCGATTCCGGGTTATGGAAAAAGAATCGAATGTTATTATCAGAGTAGGCGCTGAATTCTTCTAAAATATCCTGCAGAAAACGCCGTGTATTTCCCAATTCATTTGGAAGATCATCAGAAAAATACACTTTCATGGTTAGGAGTTCATCGACCTTGGAAACAATTGATTTGCTTGATGACGACAAAGAATACATTTTATTATCTGTTAGATCAAATCGTTTGAAAATATCTCGAGCAATTAAATTTAATAGGAGAAGTATTACAAGTAACCCACCTGAATAAAGAATGAATGAATTTTTATTTTTTGTTAACATGACTTAACTCCATTTCCGGGATTCAAGTACCCGGGTTGTCATGAAAAGAAAAAATCCAATTACCGATCCAAAATACACAATATTCCTTGTATCAATAACGCCTCGAGACATATTAGATAAATGAAATTCTGTACTCAGATACTGGATTAAACCAGCTAAGCCAGGTGGCACAAATACTAATAACTTATCCATGAGAAAAAAAGTAATTACAATTGCAATTCCGACTATAAAAGCAATTACCTGGTTTTCTGTGAGACTGCTGGAAAAAATACCAACAGCTGTATAAACACCCCCTAAAAGTGCCAACCCAAGATACCCGGTAAATACAGCGCCATGATCTATAACTGTTCCAACATTAATAAGAGTAATATAATGGATTAAAGTTGTCAACAGGGCGATTAGAATGAGGGAGAGACCTGCCAGGAATTTTCCGATGACAATATCTCTTTCCCGAACTGGAAGCGTGGTAATGATCTCGATGGTTCCCAGACTTTTTTCTCTAGAGATAAGCCCCATGGAAACAGCTGGGATAAAAAAGAGATACACTAAGGGAACGATCCCAAACAGCGACCTCATATCCGATTGATTGTAAAGAAAAAATGTGTTGGTGAAGAAATATCCAGTTACCAGCGCAAAGACCACCAAAAAGATATAGGCCATGGGAGTGGTAAAAAAAGATCGTAACTCCTTTTTATATATTGTCAGAATATTATGCATGAGCAGAACCTCCATCTTGAGTCAAGTGTCTGAATATGTCTTCTAGGTTTCGTTTAGAAGTGTTCATTTCTACAAGTGTCCACTCATGATTCACAGCATAATCAAATACATCTTTTCTTGGATCGGATGTACTGGAGTGTTCGAGAGTAACCTGAATGGAATCGCTCATTTTATGTATAGACTCTATCGAGATACTTGGAATAACAGCTTTCATATCCTGGATGCTATTTTCATCTGCGTTTTGGATTTCAAGATGAAGTTGGGTCATTCCTTTTGAACCTGATATTAGATCATCGCTCGTACCATCAGCAACAATTTCACCATTATTAATAATAATGATCCGATCAACGGTTGCTTGAATCTCTTGGAGAATATGGGATGACATGATCACAAGTTTTTCTTTTCCTAACCTTTTGATCAGCCGTCGTATATCAACGATCTGGTTTGGATCTAATCCGGATACAGGTTCATCCAAAATCAATATTTTAGGATCATGAATCATTGCTGCAGCGAGCCCAATGCGTTGTTTATATCCTTTTGAACAATTACCAATAGTTCGATGCACAACTCCTTGAAGTGCACATTCTACCACAACCCGCTCCAATGCTTTCTTATAATCGTGGTCAACGATTCCTCGAATTTCCGCATGAAACTTCAAGTATTCATAAACTTTCATTTCAGCATAGAGCGGATTCAGCTCTGGTAAGTAACCAATTTGTTTTTGAATCTCGAGGCTATGCTCTATAATATTTTTTCCGTCAACGAATACATTCCCAGCTGTTGGAGATAAATAGCCTGTCATCATTTTAAGAGTTGTGCTCTTTCCTGCACCGTTGGCTCCTAAAAATCCAACAATTTCTTTATCAGATAATGAAAATGAAATCGATTTCACGGCTTGAACATGCCCATAATTCTTGGACAGATTTTCAATGCGAATCAATGGTAGTCTCCTTAAGTTTTAAAATTATGAATGTTAAAAGAATAAAATAGTTCCTAAAATTGCTGGCAATATTATTAAAAAATATGGAGATGGGAAATAGAACAAAATAAATGTTTTGTGACGGATGCCACAGGGTGAAAGATTTATTAGGGAATTATCTTGACTATAATACAGGAATAACCATACTTTCCGTTCGACTAGTCAAAGGATTTTGGCAAGTAATGGTATACCAAAACAAAACAATAAAGGAGAGTATTATGACTCGTATCTTTAAAACAGTCATTTCTACTCTGGTAATCTTATCACTAGTAGCAGTTCTTCCAGCTGAAACAACAGTTAAAGCTGATCAAGTTGAATTTGCCACTGAAAATGACAGCAACGATGCTGTCTTTGCCAGCGCAGAAATCAAGAAGAAAAACAAAAAAGGAAAGA
>CAJWPW010000247.1 GCA_913045415.1 uncultured Fidelibacterota bacterium
GGACAGAAATTCCTTTTCTCTGCAAAACGAACCGCAAAAAAGGATCCAAAACCGAGGACACCGGACGTTGCCAGCAATGCCAAAATATTTTATCCGGAAGGGGCTTATGGTGTTTCCGATGACATGATTTCACCCAATGCTGTTTTGGTAAACGATGCTACAATCTGGACATGTGGACCGAAAGGTATTCTTGAAGATTGGGACATTCTTTTTGTGGATGGGAAAATAAAGGAAATTGCACCTGATATTACAGTAACCCAAGGGAGCGCATTGGTCATAGACGCCACTGGAAAACATGTAACACCCGGACTAATCGATTGCCACAGCCATTCTGCTGCTTCGTCTATTAATGAGGGTGCTCAAGCCGTAACGGCGGAAGTTAGAATTCAGGATGTTCTTTTTGCCGATGATATTAATGTATATCGACAATTGGGTGGTGGCCTCACCACAGCCAATGTGCTTCACGGATCAGCAAACCCTATTGGCGGACAAAATGCTGTAATCAAACTTCGTTGGGGGGCCGGACCAGAAGATTTATTATTTAAAAAAGCGCCGCAAGGAATCAAATTTGCTTTGGGTGAAAATGTAAAACAAGCAAATTGGCCAGGGACACGCTATCCCCAAACTCGAATGGGCGTTGAACAAGTCATTCGCGATGCTTTTCGAGCGGCACAGGACTATCGTCACCGTCATAAAACTTATGATCGAAACTCTAAATCTCAACGGAAAAATGTTCCACCGAGAATAGACCTGGAATTAGAAGCTCTTGCAGAAATATTAGAAGGGACACGACTCCTTCACTGTCATTCATATCGTCAGGATGAAATTTTGATGCTGACTCGGATTGCGGAAGATTTTGGGTTTACCATTGCCACTTTCCAACATGTGCTTGAAGGTTATAAAGTTGCAGAACGAATCGCAGAACACGGTGCTGGTGCATCCACTTTTTCCGATTGGTGGCAGTATAAGTATGAAGTGATTGATGCTATCCCCTATAACGGAACTTTAATGGCGAAAAATGATGTTCTCGTTTCTTTTAATTCTGATGATAATGAGTTAGCGCGCCGTTTGAATACAGAAGCGGTAAAAGCGGTCAAATATGGCGGATTGGATGAACAGGATGCTTTAAATTTTGTGACCATTAATCCTGCCAAACAATTAAAAATCGATCAATGGGTTGGTTCTCTTGAAGAAGGTAAAGATGCTGATTTTGTGATTTGGGATGGAGCACCTTTAGATATTTATTCACATGTACAAGAAACCTGGATCGAAGGCACCCGCTATTTCTCCGTTGATGAAAATGATAAATTGGAAGAACGTGATAAAAATATTCGACAAGATTTAATCCAGAAAATTTTATCTACCACATCCAGTTCCGGGGGGAAAGAAATGAAGCCAAACGGTGCATCTCCTCACCATGGACATAATTGTGAAATAGGTGACAAACATCTATTTGGATGGGAGGTGAATTAATGAGATATATACTATCAATTCTCTTCATTTCTTTCCTTTTTGCAAATGACCAAATTCCTGGAACCGACCAAAAGCGCCCCATACTTTTAAAAGGTGGAACGCTTCATACTATATCTGGCGAAATTCTTGAAGGGCATGATCTACTGTTTGCCAATGGAAAAATTGTGACTATTGATGAAATGATACAACCATCCCCTGAAACGGATGTGTATGATATTTACGGTAAACATGTGGTCCCTGGATACATTGCCGGATATACACGGATCGGTTTAACGGAAATTGGTCTTGTAAAACAAACCAATGATCATTCGGAAATTGGAGAGATTAATCCAAATGTTAGGGCAAATGTAAGTTATAATCCAGATTCGGATTTGATTCCCGTAACACGTTCAAATGGAGTGCTCATTGTTAATTCTGCCCCTTCATCTGGACGAATTTCAGGTCAATCATCAGTCATGATGCTGGATGGCTGGACCTGGGAAGATGCTACATTAAAACACCCAACAGCACTGAATCTAAATTGGCCAAATATGCGTCTTAATCTTAGTAAAGATGCTAAAAAGAAAGAAAAAGACCAACGTAATGAATATAATAAAGCTATTCGTGAAATTGATCGACTTGTACGAGATGTACGAGCTTATCATCAACGAAGAACTGTAAGAGAGCGAAAAGCAGAACAAAAACAGCAATCCGACCTTCGACTTGAATCTATGGTACCTTTTATTATTCATAAAGAACCCATTCATGTTCGTGCAAATGATATACGCCAAATTGAAGCAGCGGTAAAATGGGCAAATAAACATGATTTCAATATTGTCATTGTTGGCGGATGGGATGCTTGGAGAAATCCTGAATTGCTAGTGAAACATAATATTCCAGTTATTCTTTTAAATGTACAAACAACACCACGTCGGAGATATGAACCTATCCATACGCCCTATAAAGTTCCAGCAATGCTCCATGAAGCAGGTGTTCGATTTTGTATCTCAACCGATCCAGGTTACCCCTTTGATGGACATGTGAGGACACTTCCCAATGAGGCCATGCGCGCAGCCGCCTGGGGACTCCCTAAAAGTGAGGCCATGCGTGCTATAACCTTATCCGCTGCTGAAATTTTAGGTGTTGACGAACACGTTGGGTCGTTAGAACCAGGTAAAGATGCAACTTTCTTTATCGCAGACGCACACCCCCTCATCCAGACTACCAATCCCATAAAAGCCTTTATTCAGGGACGGGAAGTAGACTTGAGCGACAGACAAAAAAATCTCTGGGAAAAATACAAAGAAAAATATCGTCGTCTAGGTCGCTTGAATGAATAATAATTTGTGATTCATTC
>CAJWPW010000248.1 GCA_913045415.1 uncultured Fidelibacterota bacterium
ATTAAAAATATTTTACGGGTCATGATAGAGATTATAGGAATTAATTGAAATTAAAAAGCCCCGATTTCTCAGGGCTTTTTTTATGAGCGAGAGACGAGATTCGAACTCGCGACCCCCACGTTGGCAACGTGATGCTCTACCAGCTGAGCTACTCTCGCATTGTAAATGATCATTAATCTTAAAATAGAGCGGGAAAAATTACTTTTTGGATATTAGTCTGACAACGGAGTTTTTGGAAATAATTCGAAAAGTTTTTTCTGCCGCTGCCAAACCAAATAGGATGCACCAAGAAAAACTAAGTTTTCTAAGATTTTATTCCATCCTACCATCTCGCCTTCTTTTAATCCACAACCACATTCGATGTTAAATCCTCGAAGTGTGGCTTGAAAAATGAATAAAATGAAGAGTGCCATCAAACCACCACTGATCATTGATGCACCATCTACCATCAAACCGGCAACCAATCCAATGCCTATAAATAATTCTAACCATGGAATTATCAGGGCTATTAAATTTTCAAACCCCATGGGTATTAAATGATAATTGGCTATATCACGTGCAAATTTCCCAGGATCAAGAATCTTATCATAACTTGCATAAATAAAAATAATCCCAAGTAGGATCCTTACTAAAACGATTAGCCAAGGATGAAGTTTATTCATTTATTTCAATTTCCAAGCCTGCATCCGTCCAGGATTTCCATCCTCCTTTGAAAACGAATATATTCATATATCCAAAATCTTGTAATTCATAGGCCAATTCTTCGCTTGAACCGCAATCATCATCACTGCAATAGATCACGAACCCCTTTTCATATCCGATTAAAAACTCAATCTGTTCTGATAACAGTCCCACATCATCATTGGCTATGGCACCTGGAATCATGCCATCCGATAAATATTCTTCTGCTCTGGCATCTACAAACAATAATCCTGTTTTATGTAGTGATTTTGCCATTTCGAGATCAATTTCTCGTATTTCTGGTTCTGATAAGGTTAATAATACATCATTGACATTCTTAACAACTTCTATTGGTTCAGCCATCCAGGATATGGCATCAGATCGAACCAAATTGGATATTAAACCAACCAGAACAGAAACTGTTATAATGAATGTGACCTGTTGTTTTGTACTCACAATAAAGATCAATCTGAATTTGGGTTAATGATCGTGGCCAATGTGATTTTGCTTTTGCTTAGATATTTGTTTACCTTTTTTATTTGATTTGGATTTTGGTCTTGTTTTTGCGGTCTTAGGTTTCAATGAACTACATGTAGCCAGAGATTCATCAACGAATGCCAATAGTTCCGGATTATCCTGAATTTTATTATTCAATGCAATTGTTTCAAATGTTAATGTATTCTGGGCTGATTTTATCGCAGCTTCAGACTCTTTCAATTTGTTTCGATTTTGTTCAATGATTTTCAAAACGTTGGCCTGACCAGCATACAATTCGTCTAATGATTTATTTGGATCTTTCTTTTGCAGACGTTCAAATCTTTTTCGAATTGAAGAAATATTTTTTTCGTGGGAAGAGATATCAACGATTGGAGCTTTTTTATCCTCCATTTCGACACTTAATACAGACATATATTTACCCTGTTTACCACAGGAGTATAAGAAAGGTCCTCCCTCTTTTTGTCTCGTATTTTCCCGGGTCATATTTG
The DNA here is from genome assembly GCA_913045415.1 of uncultured Fidelibacterota bacterium. Next base: position 1,668 of record CAJWPW010000248.1, read on the forward strand.
TACTTCCACTGGTCACAATGAAATCGGCATTTGCAAATAACGTTGGTAATTCACTATATGTTTTTCTATTACTGTTCACCATGATCACAATGATATCTGCTTGTTTGGACGCTTCATCTATATAATAATTCCCTGCTTCAATATAGTTATCAGCGATCATACTCTTGGTTGAATCGGGTAATTTATCTGTGACGCCCACAATTCCAATTTTCAGTAATCCCTTTTCAATAATTCGGAAAGGTTCAAATAATAGCTTATTAGTTTGTGGATCACGAAGATTAGCTGAGAGAAAAGGTATTTCAGTTTTTTCTTCCATACTTTTCAAAAATGAAAGGCCATTCAGCACTTCATAATGCCCTACATTAATAGCATCACAGCCAACTCTGTTATATCCTTCTAAGATGGCACCAGCACGATATAACTCTGATTTTTTATTGGTAGAATTTAAATTTGCAGTGCTGAAAAATAAATCTCCAGCATCAATAATCAGTGGATCGACCCCCGAATCACGGAGTTCATTCATTTTAACAAAACGTCTGGACAGACCGCCCAGAGGATTCTTTTTTCAGCCACACGGGTCTAGTTGACCATGAACACTGCCGGACAACACAATTGTAACGGATCCGTATCCAGACACCTTTGAGCAAGATGAGAGCACCAAGAAAAACATGAGCGTGGTGATTGAATATTTTACGATAGATTTCATTTATTTTTATCCGCCACTGAGTTTGACTGAATATCCTTTTTTTATTAATAATTTTTGAATTTTTTCACGTTTATTTCCCTGGATCAAAATTTCTCCATTCTTAACCGATCCGCCAACACCACATCCACTTTTTAACTCTTTTGCTATGACCATCAGTACATCAATTGTTTCTTGCAAGCCTCTCACGATAGAAACAACTTTACCTCCTCCTTTCCTATCCAAATGAAGACGAACTTGTTGCTGAGATGGGTCTAGAATAGGACTGATTTCTGTTTCATTTTTCAATGAAACTCCTTGATCTGTGGAGTAGATAAGTTTTGAATTAGTCATAATTGTTCTTTCAGAACAAATAAAGAACAAAATTGTTCCCTTTTACAAGGTGAAAACATACTAATTTTTTGAAGTAATTAAACAGCTACAATTCAGT
>CAJWPW010000249.1 GCA_913045415.1 uncultured Fidelibacterota bacterium
AACTTTCAAGGATGGGAAACATGAAGGATTAAACATTGGATGATGTAACCTTAATTATTGATGTATCGAGCCAGCGGATGCTCACCATTTTTTTGGCACTCATTATGTTCAGTGTGGCTTTGGGGTTGAAGGTCGAGCATTTTATTGAATTAAAAAAGCGTCCTCGCCTGGTATTCGCTGGCATTGTTGGACAGATAATTGCACTCCCCCTTTTCACTTTATTGCTTACCATCATTTTGCAGCCGCCCCCCAGTGTGGCTCTTGGTATGATTGTGGTGTCATCCTGCCCCGGTGGAAATGTGTCCAATTTTTTAACATCCATCAGCCGTGGTGATGTGGCGCTTTCGGTTACACTAACAGCAATCTCCAGCATTTTCGCCGTATTGTTAACACCTATTTCTATCGTCTTTTGGTCTGGATTTAACCCGGAAGTTTCAGCCCTTATTCAATCCATTGGCTTGGATGTGAAAGATTTTTTAGTCCAAACAACTTTCATGCTATTGATTCCATTAATCTTGGGAATGGTGGTGGCCTATAAAGGTAAAAAGGTGGCAAAGTTTCTTTATCAGCCCATGCGCTTTATTTCCTTTTTTATATTAATCGGATTCATTGTGGTTACCTTTGTGAATAATTATGCCAACTTTTTGGCCTATGCAAACATCATTGTGCCCACTGTAATTCTTCATAATATCATGGCACTATTGATTGGATTTTCTGCAGGCAAACTTATTTCAGCGCCCATGGATTCCCGTCGGGCCCTAACTTTTGAAGTAGGCATCCAAAATTCCGGATTGGGTCTGGTGATATTATTGGGCTTTTTTCAGAATATTGGGGGCGCCGCCATGATTACTGCTTTTTGGGGCGTATGGCATATTATTTCCGGATTAATACTTTCGGGGATTTTCACAAAACTTGATAAAAAATGAATAGATAAAAACATGGAATATGATTTAAAAATTATTAACGGCACAATTTTCGATGGTACAGGCTCATGGGGATATTCGGCAAATCTTGCAATCCTGAACGGTACAATTGTCGAAATAGGAGTATGTCACGGTTCGGCTCAAAAAACAATTGATGCCAAAGATGCGATTGTTACGCCGGGGTTCATTGACTTGCATACCCATTATGACGGACAAATTACCTGGGATGAAGAATTGCGTCCTTCGGTGAACCATGGTGTTACCACCGCCATTCTCGGAAATTGCGGCGTGGGATTTGCACCTGTTCACGAAGCGGATCATGATAGGCTCATTCGTCTTATGGAAGGTGTCGAAGATATTCCCGGGACAGCCCTTGCGGAAGGGTTGACTTGGAACTGGAACCATTTCCCCGAATATATGAATGCCATTGATGCCCTGCCCCACACCATTAATTTTGGTGTGCAGATTCCCCACGATCCTGTCCGGGTTTTTGTCATGGGTGAGCGGGCCTTGGCACAGGAAAAATCAACGGAAGACGACATTGCAAAAATGCGAAATATCGTGCGGACAGGATTGGAAGCAGGAGCTTTCGGCTTTACGACTGGTCGGTCCGATGTGCACCGCACAGCCGATGGCGAATGGACGCCGGCGTCTGAATCATCATTGGAAGAATTGGTGGGTATTGCCAAAGCTTTTCACCGTTTAAATCACGGTGTACTACAGGCAGTAAGCGATTTTGACATGGAACGGGGCAGCGACAAATTTGATTCTGAATTTGATATTGTGGAAGCATTCGCCCAAGCGGGTGGGGAAAATCACCCCACATCTATTTCTGTCATGCAGCGGGATTTTGAACCGGGGCAATGGCTGAAAATTATTGACCGTGTTGAAAAAGCCAATGCCAAGGGCATAAAAATATTCATGCAAGTTGCACCCCGGGCAATCGGCGTCATGGTGGGTTTGCAATGCACTTTTCATCCTTTCATGGGATTCCCCAGCTACAAGAAAATTAGTCATTTATCTTTGGAATACCGTGTGAAGAAAATGCATGACCCAAAATTTAAAACACAAATACTCAAGGAAAATTCGGAACGGCTTGCAGTAGATGGCACATCCATTCCGCCCATTGTTGATTATTTTCTTCAACAAATTGATACAGTTTCGGCAAAATTATTTGAGTTGGGTGAAAACCCGGATTACGAACAACCGATTGAAAAATCCATTTTGTACAAAGGGAAAGCAGCAGGTAAAAGTCCATTGGAATCCATTTATGATGCCATGCTGAAACAGGATGGGAAAGCGCTGCTTTATTTCCCCATTTACAATTACACCGAATTTAATTACGATAATATCCTGAAAATGATGAATCATCCCCAATCACTTTCCGGATTATCCGATGGGGGCGCTCATGTTGGCACTATTTGTGATGGTAGTTTTCCCACTTATCTTCTTTCCTATTGGACAAGAGACCGGAAAACCGGCGATAAAATTCCACTGAAAAAAGCCATTCATGCCCTAACAAAAAAAAATGCAGATTATCTTGGAATACGAGATCGTGGTGAATTAAAAACGGGCATGAAAGCAGACATCAATATTATTGATATAGCCAGGTTGAAGTTATTCTCCCCGGAGATGGTACAGGACCTTCCCGCCGGCGGACAACGCTTATTGCAAAGGGCTGAAGGCTACCGTGCCACAATCGTCTCTGGGGAAATTGTGATTGAAAATGATGAATTAACTGGACAACGCCCGGGACGGTTGATCCGGATGGGCAAATAAGTAACTAATTAACCACCAAGCCCCGCCCATTAGCGGGGGTTTTTGTTTGTGGGACAATACTGTGTAAATTCCGTTATGAAACGCCTCTGAC
>CAJWPW010000250.1 GCA_913045415.1 uncultured Fidelibacterota bacterium
CGAAACGATTTAGATATTCTTCAAGAGACCCTCGTTTTTTACCGATCTTTAAAAAGGATGATAATTCATCTAGTTCAAATGATGGGAGTTTTACACCCTCCTTTTTTGCCACATCTAAAACGGATTCTGGACGGAGACATCCATCCAAATGGCAGTGGAGCTCCACTTTTGGGAGTCGATGTAAAAGATCATAGGTTATTGTTGGCATAAGACCAGATTACTTCATTATGATTTTTCAGTCACGGACTTATACAGCCAGCCAATAATACCTAAAAAGGCAGCAATTCCAATTATTTGAAAACCCGGAAATTGAGGCCACCAATCTTTACTTCCCGTCATAAAAATGGGAACAGCCACTAATATTCCAATAAGTGCTTCTCCAGTGATGAGTCCAGAAGCCATGAGTAACCCTTTTTTCTTCATGGTTTCTGTTGCTTTAGATCGATCACTGAAATGGGCGATCATACCACCGATAAAAATGGGAACAGTCAGTTCAATGGGGAGATATATCCCAACGGCCACCGCCAAAATAGGTACTCGAAAATCAGAACCGATTCTTTTCTGTCGAAGGTCTATTAAAATAATGATAACGCCTATAATAGCGCCGAATCCAACCATGGTCCAGGGAAGGTTTCCCGTAAATACTCCATCTGCCACTGACTTCATTAATGTTGCTTGTGGTGCAGATAAGGTTGGGGAACCGATAGTATATGCCGTATGAAGAATATCCAGAACGAGCCCTAGAACAACCGCTGCACTTAAAACGCCAACAATCTGCATTATTTGTTGCTTCCAGGGTGTGGCACCAACGATGTGTCCTGTTTTTAGATCTTGCAGATTATCTCCACCGATGGCGGCAGCACAACATACCACTGCGCCAATCATAATCGCAGCCGAAGCACCCACATCGGAGTCTTTGCCCAAAAGAGACAAGAGTAAAAGGGATGAAAAAAGAATTGTGGCAATGGTAACTCCTGAAATTGGATTATTGGATGAACCCACTATTCCCGCCATATAAGCGGCCACAGCAGAAAATAAAAATCCGAATATCATCATAACCACAGCAAGAAGTGTGGCGATGGCAACATCATTCACAATTTCAAAATAGAGGAGATAAACAGGAATCAGCATAACTGCTAAAACCATTCCCACATAATTAATAGGAAAATCTTGTTCATGCCTTGGTAAATCTGTAGCCAATTTTGATTTTTTAACCGCTTCAAGGCTGGCCTTGATTCCATTAACCAGCGGTTTAAAAAGAGTGATGAGCGACCAAATTCCACCCACAACCATGGCTCCAACACCGAGATATCTAATCTGGGAATTCCATATATCCCAAGCTGCAGGCATAGGTTCTCCTTCAAATCCATAAATAGCCGTATAGATGGGAATTGCAACAGCCCAGGAAATAAGTCCGCCAGCCACAACCAAAATTCCAATGTTTCGTCCAACAATATATCCCACAGAGATCAAGGCTGGGGAGAGATCCGTCCCGATTCCGAAGATGGAGCCACCAACGACAGTTGCACTTTCTATGGCCGCATGCCACATAGCAAACCCTTGCTGACAGAGTTTCATGGCACCACCCACCAATCCTGAAATTGCGATAGTGATGAGTCCGCCCGATTCATCTTTTTCAGTCGATGTGCGAGACTCTTCGCCTGCTTTCAAAATTGCTGCAGTAGCAACACCTTCCGGATATTTTAGTTTAGCTTCTACGATCAATGCACGACGCAATGGCACTGTGAATAACACACCAATTACACCACCAATGGCAGAAATTTTTGCAACTTCCAAGTAATCAAAATCTGTCCAAACACCCATGAGAACTAATGCAGGGATTGTAAATATTACACCCGCAGCCAAGGATTCTCCTGCAGATGCTGCAGTTTGAACAATGTTATTTTCTAAAATATTCGATTTTCGGAAGAGCCGCAAAACTGCCATGGAAATCACCGCTGCCGGAATGGATGCTGAAACGGTCATTCCTGCAAATAAACCAAGGTATGCATTGGCTCCTGCAAGCACCATGGACAATAAAACTCCTAGAACAATAGCTTTGGGAGTAATCTCTGGTAAGGGTTTGGACATTTTTTCTCCGAAAAATTAGTTGTAAAGGTAGGGAAAACATTTTGGATTCTGCAATGGAAGAAAATGAGTATCCAGATGTTCACAAGTAGGTAAAATAATGTAATTTTTATCCAGTCAGGGGTGCCGTTCAGAACCAGATCGAACGGCTGAGAACAAACCCATTGACCTGATCTGGATAATGCCAGCGTAGGAAGACACAATGAATTTTAAAATACACCTTACTTTTTTAATCCTATTCTCATCCTTTTTGTTTGCAAAAATTAAAGGTACTGTAAAGAATCAATCCACCAATGAGCCTATTAAAGGTGTAAATATAACAGCAGGGGAACTGGGGACAGCCACAAACGAATTCGGAGAATTTAATATTAATGTTTCAATTGGAACTAAATTGGAATTTTCACATATCGGATATAATCTAGTTAGCCAACTCGCTCAAAACAGTATGTTGGTCGAAATGAGTCCAACTGTGATTAAATCAAAAGAGATCATTGTCCGAGCTGGTTTATCAGATGAATCACTCCAAAAAATCACATCCAGTGTTACTGTATTTACCGGGAATGATATTCGAGAATCTGCTACTGACCATTTCCAAACGTTGATTGATCAAATTCCAAATCTGAATTGGGCCGGGGGCACCAGTCGTCCTCGGTATTTTCAAATTCGTGGAATAGGGGAAAGAAGCCATTATTTTGGAGAAG
>CAJWPW010000251.1 GCA_913045415.1 uncultured Fidelibacterota bacterium
CAATTAACATGACTGTATGTCCTCAGGACATCCCCGATTGCTATACGGCTTCTATTCCCGGTCAATCAGAGGATACAATCATTCGATACTATATTCAGGCACTGGATAATACAGGCAAACTGGCCACATTACCCATGGCAGGTTATTATGACTTCCAAGCCATTGGTGGGATGATATATGCTGATGGGGATCTGAATCTGGATGGCACCGTGAATATCCTGGATGTTGTTTCCATGGTGAATGTAGTCCTCAATAGTGAACAAAATGATATGGCGGATCTGAATAATGATGGTGTTATCAATATTCTGGATATCATTCTTCTTGTAAACATAATCCTGGGATAGGAATTAAATGAAAAATATAATTATGGTTATACTTCTGGCAGCTAGTCTTTTCGCCCGGGAAACATATAAACAGATTCGTGTTCTGTCAACCTCTACTGAAACTATTACCATTCTACAAAATTCGGGACTGGATATTGATCATTCTTACCAACAGCCTGGTGAATGGATCGAATTTGTTATCCCTGAAAGTAAGATACCTCAACTCATTTCTACCCAGCTCAGTTATACAATCATTCATGAAGACCTGGAAAGGTTTTATGCTTCCCGCTTAGATAGTGATTATGAATCCCGTGATTTCGAATTGGGTTCAATGGGAGGGTATTATACCTTTGCAGAAATTGAAGAACAATTGGATATCCTGTATGCTGACTATCCGAATTTAATTACACAGAAAGTATCTTTGGGGACTTCCCTCGAAGGACGCGATGTGTGGATGGTTAAAATGAGTGATAATCCCAATCTTGATGAAGATGAAGCAGAAATGCTCTATACCGGTCTTCATCATGCCCGTGAGCCTATGAGTTATATGAACCTCTTTTATTTTATGCATTGGCTAGCTGAAAATTATGAAACCGATCCCGAAGCTGCTGCTCTATTAAATAGCAGAGAACTTTATTTCATCCCGGCTGTCAATCCAGATGGGTTGGTTTATAATCAGCAGATTGCTTCAAATGGCGGGGGTATGCAGCGTAAAAATATGCGGGAAACCTGTTCCAGTACCCCCGATGGTATTGACTTGAATAGGAATTACAGTTATATGTGGGGATATGACAACTCAGGATCCAGCCCGGATGGCTGCAGTGAAACCTACCGAGGAACATCTCCGTTTTCCGAACCAGAGACAGAGGCTATAAAGAACTTTGTTGAAGCCCATGATTTTAAAATTGCCCTCAATTACCACAGTTATGGGAATTTATTTATCCGTCCTTTTGGATATGACCCCGATCTTTCATTGCCTGAGGAAGATTTTGAAATATTTATTGAATATGGGGAAGCAATGACCCAGTATAATGGTTATCTATTCGGTACTGGAATTGAAACAGTTGGCTATACGGTAAATGGAGAGGCCTGTGATTGGATGTATGGGGAACACGGTATTTATGCCTATACACCAGAAGTCGGAAACAACAGTGATGGATTCTGGCCGGCTACCAGTAGAATTGTACCTTTAGCTGAAGAGAATTTATTCCCAAATAAGTTTGCAGCCTGGGCAGTGGGGGCTAAATATGATGTGAATTTCAGCATTGAAGATGGACCCTATGAACCGGGAAATTCATACAGTACAGATTTGTCCATTTTTAATTCGGGTTTAGCAAACTCGAATGGTCAGTTAACCTTATCTATTAATTCCCCTCAAAATTATTTAAGCTTTGAAACCCCATCGGTAGATATGGAAGGAATTGAAGCCCGTACAGGAATTGAGTTGGGTGATATGTTCACCTTTCAAGTGTCAGCGTCTGCTCCATCAGGTGTGATGGCTGAGTTAAATATTCAAGTAAGTGAGGAAGGCGTACTTCTTTATGAAAAATCTTTTGACATAGTCATTGGTGTTGCTATTCCCATCGCCATATTTAATTTTGAAGATTCTGATGGATGGACTGTAGGGGCAAATGATGATGATGCCACAGCCGGAATTTGGGAATCAGCAGTACCAGTGGCAACATACTTTGATGGGAATCAGGCACAGCCGGGTACCGATCAGTCTGAAGAAGGTGAAAAATGTTTCCTTACTGGTGCATCTACCAGCGGTGGAAGTGTGGGGTTTGATGATGTAGATGGTGGCAAAACAACCCTTCTTTCTCCCGTATTTGATCTCAGTGAATATAATGAGGCGCTCATCACCTATTATAGATGGTACACCAATAATGTGGGAGATAATCCGGGGACGGATCATTGGAAAGTTGAGGTATCCTCAGATGGTGGTCAGAGTTGGAGCACTCTGGAAAATACCAGCGAATCCGACGATAGCTGGGTTCAAAAGAATTTTCTTCTTGCTAGCATAGGTATCCAATTAACAGACCAGGTTCAATTTCGATTTATTGCAGAAGATATAGCCAATGAAGGAGACAGTGGTTCAGGGGGATCAATTGTGGAGGCGGCTATTGATGAGTTTATTATTGCGACTTTTGATTCAGTTTCATATTCTCCAGGAGATGTAAATTTAGATGGTACGCTCAATGTTTTGGATGTGGTAATGTTAGTAAATTATGTATTAGATGCAGAAGAATTTACTCCCACGCAAGAATCACTTGCCGACCTGAATGGGGATGGAGGTGTGAACGTTTTAGATATTGTACAACTTGTTAATTTAATTCTTCAATAGTTATTTTGATTAATCTGATAATCACAGCCATTGGTTCTGACAGGACGGGAATTGTCTCCGAGTTAAGTGGTATAATTACCACACACGGCGGTAATGTAGA
>CAJWPW010000252.1 GCA_913045415.1 uncultured Fidelibacterota bacterium
CATACATTCGCCTCTCGGTAAAATGCAAGTTTTTTCTCGAGGAGCCTCCGAGGAGAAATATTAAGTGATTTTTGGCCTATTCTGTCACTCTCTGAATCCTTAATTTTCCAACCCTGTTTTTAAGCATCTATGCCCCGATAGCTCAACTGGATAGAGCATCGCCCTTCTAAGGCGAGGGTTGTAGGTTCGAGTCCTACTCGGGGTACTCTCCTGAAAAAAGATGCTTTATATTCAGTAGGTAACCGTAGCTCTACAAAAATCCTCCCGTTGGGAAAATAGTTTTTCTACTTTTGTTGGTAGCAAACCTCTCACTGATTCATGCTCAAAGTTCAGATATTTATTCAATTAAGGCCCTGAAAGTAGACAGGAATATTGTGGAACTCAGTCAAAGTACAATAGATATATTTCAGTTATATGGACTTCAATTTTATATAAATCAATATTATAATCTTTCAGATTGGAATAATGATGGATTAGGAGACTTAGTTATAATGATTGGATATAATGAGGCGATTAATGATGATAATTATCTTTCTCTTTTTTTACAAAAAAACTGACCAAAAGATTGAATTTATCGAAGATCCAAATTATTTAATGAGTATTCAAGGACTCATAGAAGACTTTAACTCTTTGGTTGGAGATTTAAATGGAGATAATCTATTAGAGCGGCCTCACAACCACATCTTTTAAATACTGATTATTGAAATCTGTTATTTCACCGATTTTGGCTTTGCCATCGGAAACAAATCTCACGGATAAAGGTTTATTATATTTATTAGATAAAGATTGAACGGACTTTAAAATATTTAAAATACGTTTTGTGTCTTCATCTATTCCTATAGGATAGGTATCTATTCCAAGACCAGATTGAAGTGAAAGAAATAAATTTCTTTCAATTGAAAAATTACCTCTCTCATATTCATCGGCAAGTTCAAAATCCTCTAAACAGGGAAGCATAAGACCATTTAAACCAATTGAATTCAAATTTTCGTCTTTTATAAAATGCGTGATTTTTGTCCACAAATCTGTTGTTGTTGATTTAGAAAAATCATACCCCAATTTTTTAATAAATCCTACTAAACTGCCAGATCCTCTATGAAGTGGGGCTGTACTCGCATCAATACCTAGAAAATACCGATCCCGTTTAAATATTGTATTGATCTCTTCCCAGACTGATTTTTTACGATTTAGCCATTCATCAATCGTAGAAGCCCCTTCAGCTAAGTTTGTTGGTTGAAGTCCAATGGCAAAACCCTTTTTATTATAATTAGCAGCAGGAAAGAATGGCGTATTATCAGCGTTATTAAAGACATAGGCAAAATCAAACATTTTATCTGGAGATTTAATCATCATATCCAAAAGGAAATCTACATGATTCATATTTATCTTTTCATTTGTCAAATCTACATTCATACTTATGCGTGATTTATAAAAAGATTTTCTGGAATCCAGTGCATCTTTAAATGAAATTGTTCCAATCCCCAGTATAATTGATTCGTCGTGGATAGCTTCCTCAAGTGCCTTTATGGATTTTTGTTTAGAAACAAGTCGTAAAGTTTGGACGGTAAAGCCTTGTTCTTCCAATTGTGATTTTAAAAAATTAAGTTTATTAATATCCTTTATGGAAGGTCGGTCAGAAAAATAGCAAATAGTACGAACATATTTTTGGTACGGCTGGGCCTCAGCTAAGCCTGCCAGTAAAAAAATAATAGATCCAAAGAAGTTAATTATTCTTGTATTAAATATCATCTTCATTGAAAGAACTTAAATATATGTCCTGTTAAATTGAACTGGCTTTTCGTCATTTCTGTTCCTACAGTAATGTAAGCCTTATTCGTATATTTCCCACTGTTTCTTTTCACATTGAGGTTAAAATGAGGAAATCAATACTTACTTTCGGCATACTATGTTCACTCGTATTTGCGAATGGCCTAGATGCCGACCATTTCAAAAATCTGAAATTCCGTTTTATCGGTCCCGATGGGAATCGTGCCATTGCTGTAGCCGGTGTATCTTCCGATCACAACACATACTATGTAGGTGCTGCTTCCGGTGGCTTATGGCGCACGAAGAATAATGGTATCTCCTGGCAACCCATTTTTGATGACCAGGATGTCTCATCCGTTAGCGCTCTGGCCGTTTCACAAAAAGATCCTAATATTGTTTGGGCTGGCACAGGCGAGACTTTTCTCATTCGCCCTGCACATGCAATAGGAGATGGGATTTATAAATCCACCGATGGCGGCGATACATGGACAAATATGGGCCTAGAAAAAACGGCTCGAATCGGCCGCATTGTCATTCACCCAACCAATCCGAATATTGTTTATGCAGCAGCATTGGGTCATGCTCACGGCCCTCAAAAAGAGCGCGGTGTCTACCGCACCACCGATGGTGGAAAGTCATGGGAACACGTTTTATTCATTGATGAAAATACAGGAGGTATTGATATTGCCATAGATTTGAACAATCCGGATTTTTTGATTGCCGCTATGTGGGAGATTCATATCAACACTTGGGGGCTCAACAGCGGCGGTGAAGCCGGCGGTGTTTTTATTTCTCGTGATGGGGGTGACTCATGGGAACGGCAGGATAAGAACGGCCTCCCTGGTGGAAAAGGCAAACCAGTTGGCAAAATTGCAGTAGCTATTTCTAAAAGTAATCCCGATATTTTATATGCCCTTTGTGAAGAGTCTCATCCCGGTTTATATCGAACAGATAATGGCGGAAAATCATGGCAACTGGTTACGAGGAATCATACTC
>CAJWPW010000253.1 GCA_913045415.1 uncultured Fidelibacterota bacterium
CCAAAAACATCATTTCAAAAATATCTGTGCAGAACTTTCAGCCTAATTTTTCCCACATATACCTTGAAAAGGATGCTGCCGTTTATCCTTTGACCCAACTCATGCTGTCGAAATTTCCAAAAGCTGAAATTTTGGAGATAGGCCACTACAAGGATGTGTTCAATCGTCCGCGACAGGATTTCCAACTCCAGAAAGCATCCATGAAATTGATTCTGGCGAAAAAAACAGAACCTTTTTTATACCCGGCGTCGGACATGGTCCAGGAATATGGTACACCCAATGTATTTTATAATACGCCAATATTGAATTGTCTGTACAATTGTGATTATTGTTTTTTACAAGGAATGTATCCATCGGGGAATTTGGTTGTTTTTGTGAATGAAGAAGATTTTTTTAATTCAATAAAATATAAATTGAAAGATCTGGATGACCCTTCTAAACCTATGGTTGTTTCTATCTCTTACAATACAGATCTCATGGCGATGGAGAATATCATTCCAGTAACATCTCGCTGGATCGAATTTACAAAATTGCAAAAAAATATGAAAATTGAGATACGGACTAAAAGTGCGCTTTTCTCTGCCATCAAGGATATTAAACCGTCTGAAAATGTAATCCTGAGTTGGACGTTATCACCTCTTGAAATCTGTGAAAAATATGAATCTACAGCTCCACCACTTCATCGAAGAATAAAATCATTGAAACAAGCTTTGGATTTGGGTTGGGATGTAAGACTATGTTTTGATCCGGTGATTCTTGTAAATGATTGGGAGAAAATCTACATGCGTTTTGTAGATGATGTTTTCTCTGAGATTGATGGTAAGAAATTGGCGGACCTAACTTTGGGTGTTTTCAGAATGAGTAAGGATTATTATAATAGAATTCGAAAGCGGGAGCCAAGGTCTGACATCTATTATTCCAATTACATTATTGAATCCAATACAGTCACTGTACCAATTCACCAAAGACAGCGGGCTTTATCAATATTGGAAAACCGAATTGCAAAATATGTCCCAAAAGACCGAATTCAGGTTTGGGGATAATAAATATATACTTCTTAAATTTTAAATGAGAATTATGAGAATAATTTTACTGATTCTGATTTTTAGCATCGTTTCTACAGTGAAAGCGGATGAAATCACATCCTATTTTTACAGCGATGCTTTGGGGTACGACATGTACTACCAAATCGTTTTGCCACCTAGTTATGAATCCAATCCTGATTCAACCTACCCATCGATTTATTTCCTTCATGGGTTTGGACTAGATTATTCCTGGTATGGGTCCGTTGTTAGTGTATTTGAAGACATGATGGCATCGGGAGAAATTCGCGAGTCGATCCTGATTAAACCAGATGGTTTTGTCATTCCTTATCTTGGAAGTATGTATACCAATTCTGATTATAATGGGCAATTCGAGGATTATATTGTTCAGGATTTGATTTCCCATATAGATGGATCCTACAATACCATTGATCACTCATCGTACCGAGCCATCATGGGACACTCCATGGGCGGCTATGGCGCTGTGAAATTGTCGGTTAAATTCCCGGAACTATTTCAAGTTGCTGCGTCCCATTCCGGCCCCATCGCTATTGAAAATGTTATACCTGACCTTTTACCTGTATTGTTAGCTGAGACAGGCATTCTTGGTTATCAACCCTGGAATGGCACGGTGAGCCTTTTTATGTATAGCGCTTCGGCTGCCTTTAGTCCCGATGTGGATGATTGGCCTTATTATGTGGATCTGCCTGTGGATTATTATGGAAATGTGATCGATGAAGTTTGGGACTTATGGCTTGGACACGATGCATTGACGCTCGCCCAGGAAAATCTTGCCAATATTCAATCGATTCGTTTTTATATGGATTGCGGTGATCAAGATGATTATTTATTTTATAATCATTCAACATCTTTCAGTGAATTTTTGGATGATGAGAATATTAATCATGTTTATGAAATTTATCCAGGCGATCATTTCACCGAAGTTTTGAATGGAGATAGATTCCCTTACTCCTTGGCTTTTATTGAGAATGCATTTTATATACATGATCTGTTTTCTAGTTTAGGGGATATTGATGCTAATGGAAGTGTAACCATGGCCGATTTTATTTTATTACTGCAAATTGTCCTTCAATTCGAACAGTCGACTGAAATACAGCAAACTGCAGGAGATCTTGATTTTAATGGAACTATCGATATTTTTGACCTTTTGCTATTGGCGGATCAAATATAACCATGAATCATAAAAATTTAGTTCTATTGACCAGTTCAGATTAATTGCTGGATGTCTGCATCATCATTTCATATCCTTGTTGCTATGGTGTTGCCCCCATCTTATTTTTATGATTGTTATTCTACCTTATTTCTATAAAAATTCAAGGATTAAAAAGGAAGCAGTATTTTGAACTTAAAAATAATTCTTTTTATAATTGCAGTCGTATTTATCGTAGGCTCCCTTGCACTCGCCTTATGGTATAGGATGAATGATGATAAGAATGATTAAGCTTGCTCCATGGGTTCTATTACTATCGGGGTTGGCAGCTCAAGGAGATTTCAATCTGGAAAACCTGAATCCAAATTCAATAACATTTGGAGAGTCAATCGGCCCGGATGATTATACCGGTGATATTTGTATTGTTTTTTTTGGGCATGAATATTGAGGAACCTGTAGAAGTCGGTTCGGCTTTTTAAACACGATTTACCTTGACCTTCAATCAATGGGTATTGATG
>CAJWPW010000254.1 GCA_913045415.1 uncultured Fidelibacterota bacterium
TGGATATTTCTACATCCAATCGTCATTTGGATTCACAATTGGGATTTGGTTCCTTTTCTGTGGATGGATCATTCGGAATAGAAGGGATCTATAAAGATAAACTATTTATCCGATTAGGACGAAACTCTGTTAATAATTCAACAGGTGGATTGGGTGTGGAATGGGAAGGATTCGGGATCGATTATGCTTTTTTATCATCGAGTTCTGCTGATGGATTAGGGAACCATCATCTCATATCTTTGAATTTTTCATTGGAATGGGTTAAATCAAAACTTCTTGATTAATAGTTTGGCTATTCTTTTATTCTTAAGATATTGGGTTTAGACCCTGGTTTGTATAGCCCAATATTTATCCTATTCTGGCCATCATCCTTCTTGGATAATATTCTCAAAAGTTCGTAGTTTAATAGGCTATACCCTTATAGGAAATTATGATTAAAAGTATGACAGGATTTGGCCGCGGTTCAGCCGGCAAAGGCCCAAATAAGATCGATGTAGAAATACGGACGGTTAACTCCAGGTTTCTGGAGACAAAAATTCGTGGGTTCAATTTAGACCCCATCCTGGAAATAAAGGTTCGAAATACACTTGAAACCTCTCTTCAGCGGGGTAATGTTCAGGTGCGTTTTGAATTAAAGTCAGGTCAGGACTCACAAAAACTGAGTTTCAATCGGAAACGATTTGAAATTCTACAAGATGTGATAAAAAAAATACATGTGGACTATGGTCAGAGAATGAATTTGAGTGAGATAGTTTCAACCAATGATCTTCTTTCCGCAGATGAACCGGAAAACTTAAAACCCGGGATCATCTTAAAAGCAGTGGAACTTGCTTTAAACCAGGTAAATGAAATGCGTGAAAAAGAAGGGCATCAGATACAAACAGATATATTGAATCGAATGGAATTGCTTCAAACCAGAATTGATGAAGTAGGGGAAATTTCTGGAAAGTTTAGTCTTGAGAAACAGGTTCAAATGCGGGAAAAGATTTCGGAATTGTTAGATGGAGAAGCATTAGATGAAACTCGTCTTATCCAGGAAGTTGCTTTTTTATCTGAACGGGCGGACGTTACAGAAGAGATTGTTCGCTGTAAAAGTCATTTTACACAATTGTCATCATATATGAACCAGGAAGAACCTGTGGGGAAGCGAATCAATTTCCTGATTCAAGAGATTGGTCGGGAAGTGAATACGATTGGTTCTAAAAGTCCCCAACCTGCTGTGACAAATCATGTTATAGAAATAAAAGGCGAATTAGAAAAAATCCGGGAACAAGTTCAGAATATCCTCTAATGATTAATTTGATTACCATATCAGCACCATCCGGTTCTGGAAAAACGACTCTTTGTAAAGCCTTGCAAAAGGTCATGCCGGAAATTGAATGGTCAACATCTTATACCACACGGAAGCAAAGAAGTATTGAATGTGATGGTGATGATTATCATTTTATTTCCCATGATGAGTTTGAGGATCTGATCCTGAACAAAGATTTAGCTGAATGGGAAAATGTTCACGGTTTTTATTATGGTACACCAGAATCAACTTTGAAAAATGCCATTATTCAGAATAAAATAGTTTTATTGGAACTGGATGTAAAAGGTGCTATTCGAATTAAAGAATTGTATCCGGACAATTCCTTTTCAATTTTTATTATTCCCCCAAGCATTACACATTTGAGGGAACGATTAAAAAAACGCGGCACTGATTCGGAAAAACGAATTAAGGTCCGCCTCCAGAGATTCCAGCAAGAAATGGAATATAAAGATCGGTTTGACCATGTGATGATCAACGAAGATCTCAATGTGGCAACCCAAGAACTAATAACCATAGTCAATGACTTAAAAGAAGGAGTCCTAAATGGGTCTTAAAACCGTCCCTTTTCGTGAAATAGAAGAACGTGCAGAAAATATGTACGAAGCTGTCGCAGCAATGTTCGGGCAGGCTCGAAATGAACTGCAGGAGCGTATCTTGAGCAGAACCATCCTTGAACATCAAAATGATGATCCGGATGTTTTTGATGAAGTGGAAGAGCCAACACCTGAAACTTATGAAGAGAAAGATAAGGTCACCACAGTGGCGATTGGTAAATTTCTTGAAGGTGAAGTAACTTGGAGAAAAACCAAACCTGGTTAAACAATAACAATGAAAGGGGCGCTTCATCAATATCTCAAACAACAAAAAGCATTGTATGGGAATGAATTGTACCTTTCCAACGAACCTGCCCCTTTGTCAGAACCTAAGCCTGAGAAAAAAGGTCCCTTAGCAAACGGCAAATTGGATGCATATAATCAGTCCATATGCACATGTCAGGAATGTCCCCTAGGTAAGACCAGAACCAATTTTGTTTTTGGGGTTGGTGATCCTAATGCCGATTTACTCCTTGTAGGAGAGGCGCCGGGTGAGCAGGAAGACTTAAAAGGGGAGCCTTTTGTGGGCCGTGCTGGTAAAATGCTGGATAAAATCCTTTATGCCATAGATCGGAAACGTGGCGATGGAGTGTACATCGCGAACGTTATCAAATGTCGGCCTCCCAATAACCGTGATCCCTTGCCATCCGAAGTAAAGAAATGTGAACCTTATTTAACCGAACAAATAAGTCAAATTCAACCAAAATTGATAGTAGCATTAGGCCGTGTTGCCGGTAAAACATTATTGAAGATGGATGTCCCTTTAAAAGAGATGCGGGATAAAACCCATGATTACAACGGGACACCGCTTCGTGTTAC
>CAJWPW010000255.1 GCA_913045415.1 uncultured Fidelibacterota bacterium
TGTGAATATTGTGACTAAAGATGGTGATTATTCTGATTATTCTGGGAATTTTTCAAAGAGTTTTGGTGGCTATAATTCCGGAAATACCGATATTTTTTCTCAGATTGATCGTATCGATTTTAATAATATTTCTGATATAAAAGGAAATGTAGAAGGGCCTATTATTCCGGGGAAACTCTCCTTTTTTGCATCGGGTAGATTTAAGCGTGAAAATGGATATCTTTATGGTCAACGGATTTTTCATCCAAATTCTTTTGTATGGTCTGAAGTAGAAAACATTTGGAAAATTGATAGTTTAGGGAATGGAGATATTTTATCAGAAACTGATACCTTAAAACCAGTCTTGGATAGTTTGAGAGCCGCCGATGCTTTTGATTGGGTCGCCATGGATTGGCATGAACAAGTGACTGGGCAAGCCAAATTCAGTTGGCGTATGACTCCATATATTAAGATTAGTTATAACCGCATGTATAGCGATACAAAATCGCAGGATTATTCCCATGAATATCGATGGAATCCAGATGGCCGAAGTAATTCGTTCAATACACGAATAGGTGATTTAATTCGAGCAGATTGGTCAATAAGTCAATCTACTTTTGCTAATGTAATGTATTCCCGTACTGAAAATCATTATCGAAGTCATTTAAGCACTGACCCAGAGTTTTGGGAACAAATCGAAGAAAATTGGGATGACAAATATTTCAGCACATTTGATTCAGTTTTGTATTATGTGGATCCGGATATCTTTCTTTATTCAACAGGGAATAATTTCTATGTCGGTGGGCAATCCATGGGCGTGTATAGTCGTAAATCAATTGTAAATACTTTGAAGGCTGAAATCACAAATCAAATCAATAAGGAACATCAATTAAAAATTGGTATCGAATCTCGTAAAACTAATATCACTTTATCTGACCTTCAGGTTCATTACAGTAGTAATACAAATTATCAACCAAGGTATTTCGCACCCATGAGAACTCCAAATAACAATTCTTTTGGACCAAATGGGAGAACACCAGTTGAATTATCTGGTTACTTTCAGGATAAAATTGAGCAAGACCAAATGGTTGTGAATTTAGGTGTACGTTTCGATTATTTTGACCCGGATTGGAAAGTTTTGAATGATTCAGAGGATCCTAATTATTTATCACCTTTAAAACCAATAAATACCTGGTTTGATTTGGATGGTGACAATATGATTTCTGATGATGAAATGATTGATACTAACCGAAAAGAAGAAGAAGATCGTTTGAAATCCAATGCCAATGGCGAATCCTGGTTTAGGGACGTGGATCCAAAAACTCAAATTAGTCCCCGGTTTGCATTAGCATTCCCTATCACAGAAAGTGGCTATATGCATTTTTCATATGGACATTTTTTCCAAAACCCCAGCTTTAATTATATTTATGATAATCCGGAATTTGAAGTACCAGCGGCTTCGGGGATTAGTAACACAATGGGGAATGCGGATATGGAACCGCAACGAACTACTCAATATGAAGTAGGATTCTCCCAACAAATTGGACGGGATATTGGGATAGAGATCACAGGATATTTCAAAGATATTCGAAATTTAAATGCTACCGAGATAAAAAAATCTTTTATTGCCGGAGATAGGTATGGCCTTTTTGTCAATAAAGACCATGCGAATTCCCGTGGCATTACTCTGGCACTTTCAAAAAGGTCCCTCGAGAATTTCTCAGGGAATCTGGATTACACATATTCAATCTCTGAGGGCAATGCTTCTGATCCCACTGCTGCCTTTTATGATGAAGCGTCAGATATTGAACCAGAAAAAATGTTGGTCGCTTTAGATTGGGACCAACGTCATACCTTGAACGGAACAATGACTTATCACCCCACAAAATCATCGGGAATTAGTGGTATTTTTAGCTATGGTAGTGGGTTTCCTTACACCACAGAATTTGCAGGAAATAGAACTGCATTTGAAAACAATGGATTAAAACCGCCTACTTATAATGTTGATATACGTGCTTTTTACAATTTTGCATTAAATAAAAGAATGAACGTGTCAGCCCATATCAATGTTTATAACCTATTCAATTTCTTGAATGAATTATCAGTTTATAATGACACAGGAAGGGCGACGTACTCGCTCTTGCCTACATATACAGCAGAGTATAGTGGACCCGAGTTGAATACACTGCATGAATATTTGGCTCGTCCCCATTATTATTCATCTCCAAGACAAGTCAAACTTGGGATTTCAATTTCATTTAAATAGCATGTTTAAAAAGAAAATTATACTCATTATAACCTGTATTTATTCCTTAGGAATTTCTGAAGTAGATCCTTCCAAAAAATATCAGGATAGAGAGAATTCAGTTGCGAAGACCACATCAAATATCGATAGAAAATATGGAGATCATTCCGGTAATAGGGTGCTGTGTCGATTCTATAATCATGGTGGAATTGGTGATTTAAGTAACAGCTTTTCTGGAGTTTATCCTATTGGGTCAGGACATGCATATTTTTATGAATTTACACCTGTCATCGCCGCCAGTGTCATCGATACCAATGGTAATAGAAAACATATAGTATCTGACGGTGCTATCGGTCTTGTGGATCAAAATACTGAAACGGGTGTTCCTTGGAGTTTTGAACCTTTACCCGGTTATGCAGATCCAAATCAAGAATACATGGCAATGAGTGATAATTTGGAATCCTGGCCCGCATCCTGGCC
>CAJWPW010000256.1 GCA_913045415.1 uncultured Fidelibacterota bacterium
TCCACACGGATTCATTTGCAGATTTCATGTGAGAATACAGAAAATAAACCCTATTTAATTATGCCCCGATCCAGCATTGCCAAAACGCCCTTGCGGCTAAGTAATTCAATCGGTTTGATTGATGGTGGCTATCGCGGCGAAATCATGGCGGCGGTGGATAATATTAAGACGGAAGATTATACGGTTGAGCCGGGGCAACGTCTCTTTCAACTGGTGGCCATGGATGGCGCCCCCATCCACTTTGAATTGGTAGATGCATTGTCAGAATCCACCCGTGGAGAAGGTGGGTTTGGAAGCACAGGCAAGTAAATTCGTGTTTTTCTATTCTTATAATTTTCATACGTCGGATCAATATTGTTTTTTAACTTATAAAGAGTCCTTCAATTAAAAACTTATGACTAAAGCACAAAAATCATTGTTCTTTGGAAATACGATGAAAATTATTCGAGGTAAACAAGTTTTTTGTGCTTTATCCTTGTTGTTTTTGTCTATTCCCTCGATTGCTTTCTCTCAGGGTCCGACCCGGAGAATTACGATAGCTGTTCTCGAGTTTGAAGGAAATGGAGTTCCTGATCAAACCATGCAAGATGTTTCCGCGCGATTTGCAACAGAATATGCTGCATTCAAGGGAAGCAAATTCATTATCATTGATCGCTCCCAAATGCGGACTACATTGCAAGAGCAAGGAATGCGTGTATATGGGTGCTCCACTTTTAAGTGTGGTCTTGAAGCAGGAAATGCACTGGGTGCCGATTATGTAGTAACAGGTACTTTAACCAAAAATGGTTCTGTTTATGGTCTTAAATCTCAACTGATCGATATTAAAAGTGCGAGAACCATCAGCCGTGCTAATTATGATAATATTGTAGGTGACATTCTTACGGTTATGTCAAAGGAGGTAAAAAAAGCAGCAGCTTACCTGGCTTCAGCTAAGGTTGAATCTGAGGTGGTCCAAAAGGAAGTTGCCGAAATTTCGAATCAAAAGGTGATCATTTTACCATTAGAGATTACTTTGGATGAATCATTTGAAGTGGAGCAGTTGGCGCCGTTAGTTAATGAATGGATCAGAGGTGAAGTGACTTTTTCAGAAAAATCGAATTTGGTCGATTTTTCCATTGAAAAAACAATCCTATCTAAAGAAGAATTTAAATCCGGCGTAATGTCTAATGAGGTGGCTAAGGTCATTGGAAAGCAAAATGACGCAACCCACGTGATTACATGGACCCTTCGGGTAACTGAGAATAAAAGCCATGTGATCTTGAATCATTTTAACATTTTAGGTCGGCCCGAATCGGTGCTGAAATCAGCGTGGCTGGAAGGGGGCCTACGGGCACGGTTCCAAACCACAACCGATATAGATGTTCTTAAAATGAATATACGCAAATATACATGGCCGATTTTGGGTGCAACCCCACCCACAGGACGTTTTCCGGTGGATTCATTTCTTACGCGTTTATGGATGAAGATCAAAATCGCTATTGATAGTCTTCTATTTAAGATAGAGAATACCTATGGTATTGCTGTTGTGATTTTAATCTTATTATTGCTCTCAGGGTTCGGATTAGCCTTTGGGTATGATGCCGTTAAAGGGGATGATCCTGGACCAGGGATTGGGTTTCCACCTGAGTATTAAGATGTATGCTATGATAAAACAATCAATTAAATCATTATTATTCTTTCTGACTTTTATTGGGTTTACATCGATCGGAATAGCCCAAACACAAATCGGCAATGATATCATTGGTGAAAGCGGAAATGGTGAAGATTTTGGTGTTTCCGTATCTATAAATGTTCATGGAGACCGTGTAGCGATAGGTGACGAAAATAATGATGGAACTGGTGACGATGCGGGTCATGTCCGCGCTTTTCAATTAAGCAGTGGCAGTTGGTCGCAGATGGGCGCCGATATAGATGGCGAGGCAGCTGGAGATAATTTTGGCGTTGATGTGTCCATGTCTTACGATGGAAAGCGTATAGCAGTAGGTGCAGAAAACAATGATTCTTGGGGGCAAATAATAAGAAAATATGTAGATGATTCCGCTCTAGAGGATTATCTAGGTGCCTCTGTCGCTATTTCAGGCGATTATGCAATTGCAGGAACGCCAGGGGATGATTCTGGTGGCGCCGCATATATTTTAGTTCGTTCAGGTGGAGATCAAACATGGACTCAACATGATAAGATAGAAGCTTCTGATGAGGCCGCCGATGATGATTTTGGTATTTCGGTATCCATCTCTGGAGATTATGCAATTGTTGGTGCAAAAGGGGATGCCTGCAATACTTCCATCCCCTGTAGTAATGCAGGTTCAGCCTATATCTTTATCCGTAGCGGCACTTCCTGGAGCCAGCAGGCCAAGCTCACAGCCAGCGATGCGGCCACTAATGATAATTTTGGATATAGGGTATCCATCTCTGGATCTTATGCAATTGTTGGTGCCTATGGTGATGAAAGTAATAAAGGTTCCGCCTATATCTTTATCCGTAGCGGCACTTCCTGGAGCCAGCAGGCCAAGCTCACAGCCAGCGATGCGGCCACTAATGATAATTTTGGATATAGGGTATCCATCTCTGGATCTTATGCAATTGTTGGTGCCTATGGTGATGAAAGTAATAAAGGTTCCGCCTATATCTTTATCCGTAGCGGCACTTCCTGGAGCCAGCAG
>CAJWPW010000257.1 GCA_913045415.1 uncultured Fidelibacterota bacterium
ATACTTTAAATCTACCACCAACCTTGCAAACACCCCCCCCCGAATGTGGGGCTTGATGGTTAGGGACAATCACCTGTGTCTTGTTTTCCCACATAATCTTCAATACAAGATGGATATGGGGGATAGAGTTGGTTGTTGGTAATGTAGAAATAACTATCACTACTCCAATTAACATTCAAATCACATATACTCTCTGGAATCTCACCTGTGAGTTGATTATTACCTAAACCCAAATTAATCAGATTGGTCAGGTTCCCTATCACCGATGGAATGGAACCTGTGAATTAGTTATTCAAAGTCAATTAATTCATCTAATGTTATTTTAACTTCAACACCTGATGAAGCATCTATATTCTTTTCAGCGAAGAGTTTTTCAAGTTCTTGCTCAATATCTTCCTTAGTAACTGAACCACGTCCAGTTGCACTTACATTAACAATTTCTTGACCATTTTTATCAATATTTCTTTCGATACTTATTCTTATATCTTTATCATCTTTATCTGACTTTTTTCCAATTTGTATTTCAGTCTCAACATTAACATCTCCAACTATGAAAAAAACTCCACAAGTACCAATCACACCTATTATTATCCCTAAGAATATATTTTTATAATTTGTTTTCATACTATGCTCCTTTTTTTTATCTCTTCAATTTATCCAGAAGAATCAATTTGGAGGGTTAATCAGTAATTAAAATGATACTACCTGAATTATTTGCCCGAATCCAATATCCTTTTCCCGGTTCAAGTATATTTGCATTTACATAACCATCAGGAGTAAATCCATAAACAGTGCTGGAAATGATAATTTCATCTGGGTCTTGTATATTTGAAATGTTGAAGGAACTTGTAATACCTGAAATAAGATTCCACCCTGCACTTAGTGAAATCATGAGTTCTACTATTGGAGCACCAGTGATTGTGGTGCTCCCAAATTCGCTGAATCTCAACCAGTATCCTTCACCTTGAATTAAACTTGTTTCAAGGTTATATCCATTATCAAAAGAAAATAGAGTTCCTTCTATTGATTCAGGGAATAAAATGGTATACAATGCATCTTCTACTTCAATGGGCAAGCCTACAAGGTTCCAGTCAGACTGGTAAGTTACAGTTATTTCTATGTCCGGTGGAGATTGGCTAACAGGCAAGAAATTATGAATCACTCTCAGACCTTCTACTTCCCAATTTGCCACTACAATTTCAGGAGTAAAGTCCATATTTAAATCTGCAGTAGCGACTGAAAGTGGATAATTACCTACACCTATTTGCATTTGCTCTTCAAGTGTTATATTCCCTTCAGTACTTGAATTTACCATTATTGATATACCACCCATCCAATCATTAGTCAGTAAATCTGGTTTTCCATCGCCATTTAAGTCAGAGACACCTATTCCAACAGGGACTGAATTAGATTGATATTGATAAAAGTCACTATACTCATATTCAAATCCTAATTCAGAATCTGTACTTGTATTCCTCAGTATGGATATCCCACTAGGTGAGCAGAGACCACAAGTACCATTTGCTACGATAATATCAAGCCTTCCATCTCCATCAATATCGGCTAATGTTGGGGAGTATGCACTCCAATTATAATCTGTAGGCCAGTCTGCGTGTTCTCCTCCAGATGCTACTATAAGTTCTAGATTGAAATCAATATTTTCTTCCGTACTAATATTGGAGTATATATAAACATCTCTGCTATCAGTTGTAGTCGCAGTTGTAACCATATCAATCATTCCATCCCCGTTCAAATCTGCAAAGGCTGGGCGAGGGTCTACATATAACCACCCATCTGTATATGTTCCAGCATCATCTTCAATAATAATTTTATTGGAAAAAGACACATCATCATTCTCTGTTGTATTTAAATAAACACCCATTTGATGCCAACTAGTTCGTGATGTTACTATATCAAGTTTGCCATCGCCATTAATATCTTGGAGCTGAGCATAGCCCTCATAACCATCCCCTTCAATAATTATAGGACTATCAAATGAAAAATTTTGATGATGGCTGGTATTGATAAAAATGCAGGTGTGAGATTCAAAATCATCTGTTATATCTCCATATTCAGAGGCTACGACATCTAAAAGTCCATCCCCATTTAAATCACCAAGTGCAATATCATGGGCAGCGCTATAGACACCTGTTCCAAAATTAATTTCTAATCTATCATCAATGGATATCATCCCTTCATCATCAAAAGATGTAGTAAATATTGCTAAATATGCACTAGAACCTGAGCCTGCTTCAGAGGTCACAATTTCTGGAATCTCATCTCCATTCAAATCTGCAATCTTGACATCATAATATTTTGCACCCAAAAATGGATTATCTAATTGATTGCTGAGATGAGAGGTTGTCAGTTCTTCTGCGGCATCAAAAATAACATCAAAATGTTGATTGGAAACTGTATAAAGTCCATTTGTATATACTGAGATAGGCGAATAGTTAGCACCATAGGGAACAGATACCATTAATGCATTTTCTGTTGCATTTAGGATATCTGCTTCCAACCCACCAAAGAATACCGTATTGTCTACATCATTAGGACTAAAATTACTCCCATTTATTATAATTGTACTTCCAAACTCGCCAAATGCAGGGTCAATAGATTCAATAAATGGAGCATCTTGACACAAAGAAAATG
>CAJWPW010000258.1 GCA_913045415.1 uncultured Fidelibacterota bacterium
TGTTTGGCGTATGGCTTATTTATGAAGGCACCATCGGATTGGAATTGAAAAAAGCCGTATTGTTTGCCATACTGGGACTCACAGCCATGGGCGCGGCGGTGAAATACACCATGGGAAAAAATCCATACGGATATGCGGGATTGGGTGATCTTTTTGTTTTTCTATTCTTTGGCTGGCTGGGTGTTGTCGGATCTTATTTTTTACATACCCATTTATTTGATTTGAATTTATTGTTGCCGGCATCGGCTATTGGATTATTTACAACAGCCGTTCTCAATATAAATAATATGCGTGACCACGAAGCGGATGCAAAATCCGGGAAAAATACCTTGGTAGTGCGAATCGGAATATCTTGGGCGAAACGCTATCATTTTATGCTGAATTTTATTGGGGTACTGTTCATTGTTCTATATACCGTCCCGGCTATAAATGCCATTTGGTTTTTCCTATTTGGATTTGTTTTATTCATAAAACCGGCACGGGAAATATTAAGGAGTAAAGATTATACTTCATTTGATCCATACTTGAAAAAGCAGGCCATTGCGATATTTCTGTTTACCATAATATTTGTGGTTGGTCTTAATATTTTATGAAGGCCGGTTGGACAAAACGAACGCTGAATTTTAAACAGCCTGCAGGCACGTCTCGCGGAGTCATGAAAACTCGGGATCTTTGGTATATTACCATATCTGAAAATGGAAAAACCGGCATTGGGGAATGTGCGCCTTTACCAGGATTGAGTTTGGATAATATAGACCAAATTGAATCAAAATTAGGTGAAGTTTGCAAAGATCCAAATTCACACATCAAAGATCTTTCAATTTTAAAAGGATTCCCATCCATCCGATTCGGATTAGAAATGGCAGAGTTGGATTTACGGAATGGTGGTAGTCAAAATTATTTTGGCTCATTTGAGTCTATAAAAATAAATGGCTTAATTTGGATGGGCGATCCAGATTTTATGATGAGCCAATTGAAACAAAAACTGGAAGAATGTTGGAAATGTATCAAAATAAAGATTGGTGCACTGGACTTTGAAAAAGAATTGGAAATTCTTCAATCAATTCGATCTCAATATGGAAAAGATAATCTGGAACTTCGAGTAGATGCCAATGGTGCTTTTACAGTAAGTGATATAAATAAAAAATTAAATCGATTGGCTGAATTTGACCTTCATTCTATTGAGCAGCCAATTCAAACAGGACAATGGGATTTGCTTACTGAATTATGTCAATATTCCCCTATCCCTATTGCCTTGGATGAAGAATTGATACCATTGGTGAATGAAGAAGACAGAATCAGAATGTTAGACAGAGTGAAGCCCCAATACCTTGTTTTGAAACCCAGTTTGTTAGGCGGTTTTTCTGAATCGGATAAATGGATTGAATTGGCTAAAGAACGGAATATCGGTTGGTGGATCACATCGGCATTGGAATCGAATATTGGATTGAATGCCATTGCACAATGGACAGCCAAAATGAAGCCATGTGGATTTCAAGGGTTGGGAACGGGACAATTATTTACAAATAATATTCCATCGCCACTAAAAGTAAAATCAGGAATTCTTTCAAAATCAAATTCACAAATATGGGATGATGTAAATCAATTTATTTCTGATTGGTATTCACCCAAAGATGAAATGATGCTCCAGACGTCTGGCTCAACGGGCAAGCCTAAATCAATATCCGTGAGTAAAGGATGGATGGAAAATTCAGCTCAACTTACAGGAAAAACCTTTGGATTAAAAGAAGGCGATACTGCTTTACTTTGCATGCCTATGAAATACGTGGCGGGAAAAATGATGGTGGTCCGAGCGTTGAAATTGGGGTTGGATCTGAAAGTGGTTGAACCATTTTCCAACCCGTTGAAAAATATTGATGAACCAATTGATTTTGCCGCCATGGTTCCAATGCAGTTAGAAAAATCATTAGACCAAATAGAAAAGATGAAAACACTTCTTGTGGGCGGCGGAAAAGTGAACCCAAAATTGGTGGAAAAAATACAAGGTATCTCAACCCAAGTTAATGAAACATATGGGATGACGGAAACTCTGACCCATGTTGCGATCAAACCGTTGAATGGCCCAAATAAATCTGATGTATTCCAAGCATTGGATGGAATACAATTTGAAACGGATGATCGGAGTTGTTTGGTCATCTTTGCGCCGATGATTAACCCAAATCCGATCGTGACCGGCGACTTGGTTGAATTGGTGGATGAAACATCTTTTCGTTGGTTGGGTCGAATTGATAATGTGATCAATTCCGGTGGGATAAAAATCATCCCGGAATTAGTGGAAGCAAAATTGACAGAAGTTGTTTCAAGTAGGCGATATTTTATTGCAGGGCTCCCGGACGAATCATTGGGTGAAAAAGTTGTATTAGTGATTGAGGGAGATGAAATTGAAATATCTTTAGATGTATTGGAGAAATATGAGAGACCGAAAGAAATTTATTTTATATCTAAATTTGTAGAAATTGAATCGGGAAAAGTAATCCAAAAGGAATCCCTTTATCTCATATGATTAATAGATTGTCCACCAGTGTAAATTCTAATCATTCATTCAACGTAATTATTCGGTGTAGATATTGAAAAAATATGATTTAACCGGGATTGTATTCCTGATAATATTCATAGCTTTAT
>CAJWPW010000259.1 GCA_913045415.1 uncultured Fidelibacterota bacterium
ATTGAAATCCAAAAAGTTCGTCTTCAATCAGAAGCGGAAAAATTCGGTGAATTGGCAGAAGCATATATTGCAGTCCAGGCAGGTATCGCATGGAATCTCATTTATGAACCTAAGTTTGATCGTGTTGTTGCCACGGTCGGTCGGTTATGGAATGAAGAATATGGTGGTTTCTGCACATTCGGTTGGGACAATTTTTTCCTGGCTTATATGACAGGACTGGCCAGTCGAGATCTTGCTTTTTCCAATGTGATCGAACATCTCCGTGGGAAAACGGAACAGGGATTTATTCCTAATGATAATCGCGGAAATGGCAGTAAATCATTTGATCGATCGCAACCGCCGGTGGGTGGTATCATGGTTAAGGAAGTTTACAAAACTTATCCTGAAGACTGGTTTTTGGAAGCTACGTTTGATGACCTTTTGGGCTGGAATCGCTGGTGGCATCGCTCAAGGAATAACGAAGGATTGTTGAGTTATGGCTCATCTCCTGCAGATAATCCATTTAATGAGCCTGTATTCGAAACAAAAACGGCTGCTGGATATGAATCAGGCATGGATGATTCGCCCATGTACATTGGTGTGCCGTTTAACAAAAAGAAACACACTTTAGAACTTCAAGATGTAGGACTCACCAGTTTATATATTGCTGATTGTAGAGCACTGGCGGAAATGGCAGGAATTCTTAAACGGAAAAAAGAACAAAAAGAATTAGAGACTCGAGCAAAACACTACACCCTTAAAATGGAAGAATTATGGAGCCCGGAATTTGGCGCATACCTGAATTATCGAACTGATGTGGATTCGCTTTCAACCCGGGTTTCACCCACCTTATTTTATCCGCTCATGGCAAAAGTGGGAAATGACGAAAAAAACGAAATAATTATGGAACATTTCTACAATCCTGAAGAATTTTATGGAGAATGGATGTTACCTTCCACAACTCGGAACGATCCAACATTTTCGCAACAGCGCTATTGGAAAGGTGCCATATGGCCACCTCTGAATTTTCTCACTTATTTAAGTCTTCGCCAGGCAGGCTACACCGATGCTGCAACCGAGTTATCGGAAAAATCATTAAAACTTATTATGACAGAATGGACGCGAAAAGGTTATGTGAGTGAGAATTATTCAGCTATTACCGGGACAGGCGATGATTCAAGATTATCATCTGACAGGTTCCATTCCTGGGGCGCATTATTTGGAATAATGACCTTTATCGAAAATGGGTATCTTCCGCAAATAGAATCACCAATGGAGTAGGATTTCATGAGGTCCTTTGGGTTAATATTGTTATCTGTTATGTCACTTATTGCTAAGGATTATGAACCAAATTGGGAATCCCTGGATTCTCGTCCCACGCCCCAATGGTATAAAGATGCCAAGTTTGGGATCTTCATTCACTGGGGGCTCTATTCCGTACCTGCTTGGGGACCAAGGGGGAGTTATGCAGAATGGTATCTCAATGGATTAAAGTCAGGTGACAGCACACGTCTAAAATATCACGAAGAAAATTATGGGAAAGATTTTCCATATAGGAATTTCATTAAATTATTCAAACCGGAAAAATATAAGCCCGAAAAATGGGCAGCATTATTTAAGGAATCCGGAGCGAAATATGTGGTGCTCACATCCAAGCACCATGATGGATTTTGTCTCTGGCCCAGCAAAGAAAGTGATGGCTATAATTCTGTGGAGGGTGCTGCGAAAAGAGACCTCCTTGGGGACTTAAATACAGCTGTGAAAAAGTCCGGGCTCAAATCTGGCTTCTATTATTCCTTATACGAATGGGACCACCAAGACTATCCTACCAATGTACCAAAATATGTAAACGACCACATGTTGCCCCAATTCAAGGATGTAGTTCAGCGTTACAAGCCTTCTATAATTTTTTCTGATGGTGAATGGGACCAAGACAGTCAAAAATGGCGCAGTGAAGAATTTTTAGCCTGGCTGTATAATGAATCTAGCGCACCGGAAGATGTGGTGGTAAATGATCGTTGGGGTGGCGAAACACGATTCAAACACGGTGGTTATTATTCAACAGAATATGACCCAAACTCCGGATCCGTGAATGAAGAATTCATTCAACGGGGTTGGGAAGAATGCCGCGGCATTGGGAAATCTTTTGGATATAATCGGAATGAAAGACCAGAAGATTACAACACATCGGAAGAATTGATTCGGCTATTGGTTGACATTGTGAGCCGTGGCGGGAATTTGCTCCTGAATATTGGCCCCAAGGCAGATGGTACCATTCCAAAAATTATGGTTGATCGATTAAAGGACATTGGTGCTTGGCTGGACAAAAATGGTGAAGCCATTTATAAAACAACAGTGAACCGAATCACACAATCTAATAATGGGAAAGTGAAATATACCTTATCAAGAGATCGTAGAAGCATCTATGCATTTATAGAAGAAATTCCCGATGGTAATTTGACCTTGGATGGTATCCAATCCACAGGGCATGAACGCATCAAACTTCTAGGGACAGATGAAGAATTCAACTGGCGAAATCGGCGAGATAAACTGGTAATCCAAATTCCGAAAAATATTAATGAAATTCTTGAAGATTCGCCTACCTATGTTTTTGAAATCCCTGTTCTCCCATATCTTGACAAGCCAAA
>CAJWPW010000260.1 GCA_913045415.1 uncultured Fidelibacterota bacterium
CGGCCTAATACCTTATGAGCTAATTGGCTGACGTAGGTAATTCGGCTAAAAGAATATTTTTTTAATTATTTAATTAAATCAATTTAATTCAGAATTATTAGGATTGAATAACAAAATTAAACATGAAGCAATTGCTGTCTGGGTGAATTTTCTTTCACGGAGGAAAGAACATGATTAATCTCATCAATCGCCCTGCGAATTTCTTCTTTCGTATTAAATCTGCCAAGACTAAATCTTATGGAACTATGTGCCATCTCATTTTTTAGTCCGATTGCTTTCAACACATGGGATGGTTCCAGATTTGCGCTGCTGCAGGCCGAACCAGTGGAACAGGCAATGCCTTTCATTTTTATAATCAATGTTTCCGCATCAATATTTGGAAAACAAAAATTGATATTATTTGATAATCGATTTTCCCTACTTCCATTTAAAATTGTATCGGGATGTGAAGTAAAAATTTCATCAATCATTTTATCGCGCAGTGTTTTTAGCCAAGCATTCTCATTTTCCATTTTTTCTAAACACTTTTCTATCGCCTTAGCAAATCCAACAACGAGAGGGACAGGGAGAGTTCCGGAACGATAGCTAAATTCATGGCCACCACCCGTCATTTGCGAAATCAATTCCACCTTTGGATTATTGCGTCTTACATACAATAGTCCAATGCCTTTCGGACCATAGATTTTATGCGCAGTAGCAGCTAACAAATCAATATTCATTTTATTTACATCAATTGTGAGTTTGCCAAAAGACTGACAGGCATCCACAAGAAACCGCACATTTTTATCTTTACAGATGGCACCAATCTCAGCGATGGGTTGGATCGTACCAATCTCATTATTGGCATGCATAATTGAAACTAAAATCGTATCTTGTCTCATACCTTTTCGAACAGATTCCGGATCAACATTGCCATCAGAATCAACTGGAACTATTGTAATATCCCAACCATCATTCGCCATAATTTCATAGGTATCCAACACTGCTTTATGTTCAGTATTCTGGGTAATAATATGCTTCCCTCTTTCTCGATTTTTTTCACAAATACCACGGATAGCAAGATTTATGGATTCCGTGGCACCACTAGTAATTATAATCTCCCTGGATCGCGCGTTAAGCGCTTGGGCCAGTAACTTTCTGGATCGCTCAACTGCTTCTTTCGCATCTCGCCCAATGGAATGGTGAACACTGGCAGCATTTCCATAATTCTCTTTAAAGAATGGCAGCATCGCCTCCAAAACTATTGGATCCAAAGGCGTTGTTGCCTGGTTATCTAAATAAACAGGAATGCCCAAGTTAATTCCCCATCGGTTCTCCAGAACCGGTATTGCGGTGCATGACAATTTCAGACAAGATGCTTAATGCAATCTCTTCTGCAGATTTTGCATTCAGATTCAATCCTGCCGGGGAATGGAAGCGTGCTTCCAATTCATCAGATACATTATTCTCATTTAAAAAGTCTCTAATCAAACCTGCTTTTTTCTGACTTGCGATAACTGCCACAAACGGGATGCCGGCATTCAAAGCACTCAAGGTCTGTTTATGGTCATCACGATGATGGGTTGCTAATATGAAATAATCGATATTTTCATCAATCTCTTCCAGATCTAAGGGATCCGTAATGATCTGATTGGCTAATTCATACCGATCCTTTTCATCTTCCTGTGTTTGGATCAAGACCTTAAAGTTGAGCATATGGGCTATTTCAGCCAAAACTTCCACCACACGCCCCATGCCCCTGATCAAAATGGTTGGTGAACTTTGTTGCGGTTCCACAAAAATTGTCATCATGCCTCCACATGGTATTCCTAATTCCATATCATCACTGTCCAGATTCACATCAATCATCCTGGTTTGATTATCCGCCAATGATTCCACCACAGTTTGACCAATACGATTTTCTACACAGCCACCACCAATATAGCCTGTTATTCGTTTTCCATCCGAATCATAAAGTGCTTTATCACCGATCTTTGCTGATGTTGAACCTTTTACAGCGATCACTGTTGTCATGGCAAAGGGGCAATTCTCCCCTTTCATTTTTGCCATTACAGAAAACAAATTTTTATGAAGTTCCGACACTGTCCTTCATTTGCTGGGGTGTATCGATATCACGGAAAATTGCATTTGTCATAACATGAGTAGGAACAACAGAACTAAAATTTTCCTGGATGACACGTTTTGCTCCTTTATCCCCATCTATCGATTGTAAATCATTAAAAAATGTGGATGAAAATAAAACTGGATTTCCTTGCCTGCCGTTTTTTACGGGAACAACAATTTTATATTCTTGGAATAATTCTATCATTTGGTCAATGAGTTTAGTTTCAATATATGGCATGTCGCCCAATAAAATCATGGCTCCATCAAAATCATTATTCATTGCACCTATTCCAGAATTAATAGAAGAAGCCATTCCCAAACGCCAATCCTCATTATTAACAAAATTGATACCTTCAGTAGAAATGCAATTATTAATCCATTCAGAATCATGACCTAAAACGACATAAATTGATGATAAATTGGAATGAAGGCATGACGCAACCACTTTTTTCACCATTGGCGTTCCATCAATCAATTGTAACAATTTATTTTGATCTCCCATTCGGCTTGATCCG
>CAJWPW010000261.1 GCA_913045415.1 uncultured Fidelibacterota bacterium
TCATATTCTGGGATTATGGACATACGGCCATGGCTCAAATCTCCCTTTAAGTTAACCACCCCGAGTATAAATAAAATAAATGTAGAAAATCTCATGGTAAAATTTAAAGAGAGTTTTCTTATTGTGTTGTCATTCTTGTAAGCACAATGAGATCATAGACTGCATGGGACCATGCTGTGATTCCAAACCCACGCAAGAAATATAGTGTTCCCAGTGCTATTCCTGCTAAAAACCGGATCATGAATATATTAAACGAGAAAAAGTCACCATATTCACCAATAAAATGAAATGATGAAAAAATACCTGCAGCAATAACCATGGCAGCCCAATTTCTCGTTTTATCCGACCATTGAAATATAAAACCCAAAATGACCGATATCCCGGCTATCAACATAACGCGAAATAAAAACTCTTCGTAGATTCCAGCTCCAACTGCAAGAGTTACTTGTTGGACTAACATAGAGCCGGTTGGATTCATCAAAAGTAAATAAACATTGCTCATAAAAAAATAGATCAGCACCGACCATCCAACACTCTCCACCATCATCAGTAAAAAATAATCGCTATGAATCTGAGCTTCTTCCCAATACTTACGCTGAAGAATAAATGCAATGATAAATCCAATGAAAAATATTAATCCTACCCAATATAACCCCGTTATCCCAAATGGTGCCAGGATCTGACGCATCAATGCATCAGCGCCATTACGCAGAACAAACATATCATCAGATGATGTGAGAAAAATCCCAATCTCGTAAATAAGGAATAATGGAACCGTAAAAAGAAAGCTATAAAGTGGAGAACGTGTGGATAGCCAGTAAGAATTCATTCATTTAGTCGTTATCTATCTGTAAAACGGCCAAAAGCGCTTCCTGGGGTATCTCAACCTTACCGATCATTTTCATGCGCTTTTTGCCCTTCTTTTGCTTTTCCCAGAGCTTACGTTTCCGCGTGATGTCACCTCCATAACATTTGGCGGTAACATTTTTCTTCAGTGCTTTTACGGTTGTTCGTGCAATGATGCGATTATTCAATGCTGCCTGAATCGCTACTTCGAACATTTGTCTTGGAATTAATTCTTTCAATTTACTGCATAAAGCCACACCACGTTGATATGCATCATCTGCATGGCAAATGGTGGACAATGCATCCACTGAGTCACTGTGTATAAGGATATCCAATTTCTGTAGTTGAGCTTTTTCGAATTCCTTGAATTCATAATCAAAAGATGCATACCCGCTGGAAATGGATTTCAGTTTATCATAATAATCAAAAATGATCTCGCCTAGAGGCAGGTCATAATGTAATTGGGCTTTTTCCGGTGATAGATATTGCGTATTCTTATAAATACCTCGTTTTTTCTGACACAAGGTCATAATACTGCCAATGTATTTTTTTGGAGTCAAGATTTCAGCAGAAACTATAGGTTCAAGAATTGCCTCGATATCTCCAATTGGCGGCATTTTTGCTGGCGTATCAACTTGCACTTTCTCTCCACTTCGCAATAATACTTGATAAACTACATTCGGTGTGGTGGTGACAAGATCTAAATTGAATTCCCTCTCCAAACGTTCCTGGATGATCTCCATGTGGAGTAATCCCAAAAAGCCGCAGCGGAATCCAAATCCCAATGCCTGACTGGTCTCAGGTGTAAATTCGAGTGATGCATCATTGAGTTGGAGTTTCTCTAGTGCCCGCCGCAATTGCTCATAATCATCTGCTTCGGCTGGGTAAAGTCCTGAAAAAACCATGGGCTTAATCTTTTTATATCCGGGTAATTGTTCTTCTGCTTTATTTTCCTTTACAGTGATGGTATCTCCCGGCTCGATGTGCCCCATATCTCGAATACTGGCTACAACATAACCCACATCACCTGCTCGAAGTTCTTTTGTTTTTACTTTTTCTAAAACAAAATGACCAGTTTCTGTGATCTCATATTCACGATCATGCGCAAAGAATTGTGCTGTCATTCCTTTTTTTAATACGCCATCAAATACGCGGACATAGGGAATGGCACCTTTGTAATTATCATACATGGAATCAAAGATCAGTGCACGGGATCTTTGCTCTGAATTATCTCTTGGTGGATCGATTCGATTAATAATAGCATTGAAAATATCCTGGATACCAATCCCACTTTTAGAACTGGCTTCGATGATATCATTCTCGTCACAACCGATTAATTCCACCATCTGTATTTTTACATCATTTATCATTGCAGATTGGAGGTCGACCTTATTAATAATTGGAATCAACGTGAGATTATTTTCGATTGCGAGATAGGTATTGGATACTGTTTGTGCCTCCACGCCCTGCGCTGCATCCACAAGCAACAAAGCACCTTCGCAAGCAGCCAATGAACGGGATACTTCATAGGAAAAATCCACGTGCCCCGGTGTGTCAATTAAATTCAACACATAAGTGACACCGTCATGGTGTTCATATTCCATGCGGATGGGATGACTTTTGATGGTTATTCCTCGTTCCCGCTCCAAATCCATGCTGTCCAAAACCTGGGCTTTCATCTCTTTTTTAGACAAGGTATTCGTTTCTTCCAACAGGCGATCTGCAAGCGTGGATTTACCGTGATCGATGTGAGCTATAATACAAAA
>CAJWPW010000262.1 GCA_913045415.1 uncultured Fidelibacterota bacterium
TTAAAAAATATTCTCCTGGAGATGTATAACCATCAGAAACAGCGTAATTATGCCACATCAACAGAAATAGATCACTTTAATATTCGTTTTCGGAACGAAATATTGGATGAATTTCGGGTGAGTTTTAATTACAATTCTTATGATGGCGCTTTTTATGGCAGTCGGACCGTGAATCGATACAAATTCAATCAACCATATTATATGTCTAATGCCTTTTATGGATTGCTTTCTCAGGCAAATCTTTATGGGAATATGTACACCCGGCAATTGAAGGATATTGAAAAGTCTTATATAACTGCTTTATCATTGGCCAAAAATGAAATCGTCCAATGAACCTTTTTAGAAAATAAATAATGAAAAAATTGACCTTACACCTTATCTTTTTCTCTCTATTTGCCTGCACCGGTGATGAACAGAAATATGAATATATCAAAAAAAATGAAGCGTTTAGACAAGCAATAAAAACAGGGCATTTTGTCGAACTGAGCCAAGGGTTTACCTATTATGAATTTGATGACTTAAAAAACAATAACTTGATTGTTTTTGTTCATGGCTTTTCCGTCCCATCCTATATTTGGGATGAGACCTATTATGAAGCAATTAAAAGGGGCTATGGTGTTTTAAGGTTAGATTTGTATGGTAGAGGAAATTCAGATAATCCGGATGTAGCTTATACAGATGCTTTATTCGCAAATCAAGTTTCCGAACTTTTGGATGCGCTCAATGTGAACCAAAAAGTGACTCTTGTTGGATTATCCAATGGCGGTAGGGTGATCTCTAAGTTTGGAGAATATCATGCAGATAGGATAAAAAATTTAGTCTATGTATCACCTGGTGGTTTTCATCCCTCAAGATCAATTGACGATCATAAAGAAGTAACCGATGATGAAATTGCCAGTTTTATCAAAAATCAGTACCCCACAATTGCACAAGGCCAAATGACCGATTTTAAAGATCCGACAAAATTTAAAGGGTGGGATAAAAAATATGAAGCATTATTAAAATATAAAGGGTTTGCAAGAGCGCTCCTTTCTACGAGAAAGCATCATCATATGCTGGATAAATTAAATACAAAAATTGGACAAATGTCTGTCCCTCAATTTGCAATATGGGGAGATTCAGATCGTGTTTTACCCTTTAAAGACGTAAAGGTTAAAATTCCTAAACTCATGCCGAAATTAAAATTATTTGTGATTAAAGATTCAGGCCATTTGCCCCATAAAGAACAGATTAATGAATTCAATCATATCTTTTTTGAAAAGATATTGATTGAATAAGTTTATGGGTATGATGAAGGATGATGATTGGATAATATGAAAAAGTTTTTAGCACAGATCATTATTTATGGACCTCCCTATGGTTCCCCCGTCATGGAGGGAACCATAGGGGGGTATCAAAATGTAGGGAGTCCTCAATGAAAAACATTTTAAGGAAGAGCATAAAGAATATAAAAGGAGTGAATATGAAAAAGTCAAAAATATCAATCATAGTACTCACTGTGCTATTGATGAGTGGGTGTGCAAACACCCCACTACCTACGGTGGTTGAAAAAGCACCGGTTTCAACTGATATAAAAATGATTGAAATTGCCGGAGGCCATAAGGTCTGGACCCAGAAAATGGGGAATAGCGACACTATTAAATTACTTTTACTCCATGGTGGTCCCGGGGCAACTCACGAATATTTCAAGAATTTGGATCAATATTTTGCCGGGAAAGATATAGAATATTATTACTACGATCAGTTTGGATCACATAATAGTGATCCCTCCAATAACCCGGTCGATTGGACCATTGATCGGTTTGTGGAAGAAGTGGAATCTGTCCGAAAAGCATTGGGATTGAATGCATCCAACTTTTATTTATTGGGTCATTCCTGGGGTGGCATTTTGGCCATGGAATATGCCCTGAAATATCAGCAGAATCTTAAAGGGCTTATTATTTCAAACATGATGGCGAGCATTCCGGACTATAATAATTTTGCTAAAAACGTTTTAGGTCCGAAAATGCCTCCAGACGTTTTGGCGGAAATCAAGCAATTAGAAGCGGATAAGGATTTTGGAAATCCGCGGTATATGGAGCTCCTTATTCCCCATCATTATGAAGAACATATTCTCAGAATGCCTGCAGATACATGGCCCGATGAAGTGAATAATGCCTTCGCCCACATTAATCAGGAAATGTACGTGGCCATGCAGGGCCCCAGTGAGTTTGGCGCATCCGGATTGTTGGAATTTTGGGATCAAAAAAATCGTCTAAAGGAAATTAAAACACGAAGTTTGGTCATCGGTGCCTCTCATGATACCATGGATCCTGACCATATGGAATGGATGTCCAATGAATTGCCAAATGGATCATTATTATTATGTAAAAAGGGAAGTCACATGGCCATGTGGGATGATGCGGATACCTACGCCAATGGGATTATCAAATTTTTATTGGGTAATTAGAAGGAATTAAATAAACCTTAACCCATTAATTGAAAGAAGGAGAAGAACAATGTCAACAAAAATGAAATTAGTTTTTATTGGTCTATTGAGTGTTGTGGCACTTACGGCCGGTGATGATTGGTCCAAAAATAAAAAAGCCATCGACAAGTCAGTCGAGAAGC
>CAJWPW010000263.1 GCA_913045415.1 uncultured Fidelibacterota bacterium
CTGAAATTATTGCTATTGCATGGCATATTTTGGATGAGTGTGGATTAAGAAAAGAGACATCATTGCAATTGAATAGTATTGGATCTCCAAAATGCCGCATAGCATATCATGACGCATTGAAAAATTTTATTCGTCCCAATCTGGACAAATTTTCTGAGACGAGCCGGAAGCGTTTTGAGACCAATCCGCTCCGTATTTTGGACACAAAAGCCGAGCACGAACAAAAATTGCTGGTAGGTGGGCCTACCGTTTCGGACTACTATACAGACGAAGATAAAATGCACTTTGAAGCACTGCAAAAATTTCTGGGTGCTATGAATATTCCATTTAAGATTAATTCTAAATTAGTCCGCGGGTTGGACTATTATTCCCGGACCGTGTTTGAATTCACTTCACCAGCGTTGGGCGCGCAGGATGCATTGCTTGGTGGCGGACGTTATGATAAACTTGTAGAAACTTTGGGCGGAAAAACTACCCCTGGAATCGGATTTGCTGCAGGCATGGAACGATTTCTCATTGCAATGAAAAATACGGAACAACAATCTGAAGAATCTAATATTGATGTTTATTTTGTTTGTCTGGATGAAGCGGGACTCTCCACAGCACTTTCAATCTCAAACGAATTAAGACAAGCGGGATACAGTCTTGTTTCCGATCCACTTCGACGAAGCATGAAAGCCCAAATGCGGGAAGCAAATAAATCCGGAGCAAAGTTTGCCCTCATTCTAGGAGAGATAGAAATGGGAACAGATTCGATTGTGTTAAAGAACCTCAAAGATGGGAAACAGGAGATAATTCAGCAAAAAAATGTGAAAGATGAATTAAGAAAATTGACAAATTGATTTTTTTTCTATTATATTATATACGCGGGCGGGAGAAGCCCAAACTCATTAAACAATATTAGGACAACCATAGAATGAACCAAAAATCTTTACTGATTGTGGAATCACCTACCAAGATCAAAACGATCCAACAACACTTGGGAAATGATTATGAGGTTATTTCCTGTGTGGGACATGTGAAAGATCTTCCAACCAATGAATTGGGAATCGACCTTGAAAATGATTTTGAAATTAAACTAACGCCTCTGCCCGATAAGAAAAAGTTTTTAACTGATCTCAGAAAAAAATCAAAAACTGCTGAGCGTGTTCTAATCGCAACGGATCCGGATCGAGAAGGCGAAGCCATTGCGGCTCATCTCGCCAGTGAGATTCCAAAAGAAAAACTTCAACGGGTTCAATTTACCGAAATCACAAAAACGGGTGTTTCAGAAGGCATGAGTAACGTACGGGAAATTGATCAAAACCTTGTAGATGCCCAAACGGCACGACGCGTAATAGACCGGCTTGTGGGTTATAAAGTTTCTCCGGTTTTATGGGCTACATTGCAAAGTAATATGAAATTTGTTACCACCACATTATCCGCAGGTCGGGTTCAATCTGCCGCCTTGAAAATTATTATAGAACGGGATCGGTTGCGGGTAAAATTCCTGTGCTCTACCTATTTTGATCTTAAAGCCACATTAAATAAAGATGACGATGCAACATCTTTTACAGCAACATTAATTCGGGTAAATGGTGCCAAGATCGCTTCAAGCAATGATTTTGATTCAACAACGGGACAATTAAAAAATAAAGATGCTCTTTTACTTACTGAATCCCAAGCTGATACGCTGGTGAAAGAATTAAAATCCGGCGATTGGAACGTCACCAAAATTGAAGAAAAGCCGCGAACGTCTAATCCCAAACCACCCTTTATCACAAGCACACTTCAACAGGAAGCGGCACGAAAACTGAGGAGTTCTGCCCAGCAAACCATGCGCACTGCTCAACAACTTTATGAGAATGGTTTTATCACATATATGCGCACAGACTCAACCAATTTATCGGAAGAAGCTATTGCCGGGTCTAGACAAGTTATCCAAGATCTATATGGTGATGATTATCTTCCCGGGAAAGCTATTCGATATGCCACCAAGGTCAAAAACGCCCAAGAAGCCCATGAAGCTATTCGCCCGGCACATCGTGTTTTTCGTTCTGTTGCTGAAGTAGAAAAAACGCTGGGTAAAGATGCAGCCAAATTATATGATCTGATCTGGAAACGAACGGTTGCCAGCCAAATGACACCAGCAAAACTGAAGCAAACGGCAGTGACTATTCAGAATCAAAAAACTGAATTCCGTGCTAATGGACAAGTGATCCTATTCCCAGGCTATATGAGAGTTTATGTGGAAGGGCGTGATAATCCGGAAAAAGACTTAGCAAATAAAGAACGGATATTGCCAGCCTTAACAAATGGTGAAACGTTGAACTGTCAAGAATTGGACTCAGAATCCCACACCACCAAACCACCAGCGCGATACACGGAAGCATCGCTGGTAAAAGCGTTAGAAGAAAACGGGATTGGCCGGCCTTCTACTTTTGCATCCATTGTGGGAACCATCGTTCGCCGCGGATATGTAGATCGTTCTGGTGGAAAACTATCTCCTACTTTTCTTGGATTAGCCGTTACGCAATTGCTTGAAAATCATTTCACGAATTTGGTCAATAAAGAATTCACAGTAAAAATGGAAGATGGATTGGATGAAATTTCCCGAGGTGAATTGGA
>CAJWPW010000264.1 GCA_913045415.1 uncultured Fidelibacterota bacterium
TGGGTCCTTTCGACGAATTTTTTGCTCTTCAATCGGTAATTTAAAAAAATCATTACATTCCTTCGAACAACATCCATCTAATTCTTTAAAACATGTTTCACATTGAATAAATAAAATATGACAGGCATTATTTTTACAATCAGTATGCGTATCGCATGTGACACCACAAATATGACATTTTGCTATCACATCTTCAGTTACACGTTCTCCCAACCTATCATCAAAAACAAAATTTTTACCAATGAATTTTGATTTTAATCCCTTTTTATTGATTTCGTGTACATACTGTATGATCCCACCACTCAATTGATTTACATTTTTAAATCCATGATTCATCAAATAGGAAGACGCTTTTTCACAACGAATTCCACCAGTACAATACAATAATATCTGCTCTTCTTCTTTCCCATCCAGAATGTGTTTGACTTCCGGGAGCAATTCTTTTGATATTTCCACATCAGGTATGACTGCTGATTCAAACCTGCCAACTTCGCTTTCATAATAATTCCGCATGTCCACAATAATAGTTTCAGGTTTTTCTAATGCTTGATTGAATTCTTCAGCGGAAAGATGATTCCCCACCTTATTCATGTCATAGGAATTTTCCGGTACACCATAGGCCACTAATTCTTTCCGAACCTTTACGGTGAGTTTATAAAAAGAATTTCCATCCTGTATGGCTTTTTTGATGAGAACATTCCTTAAAAAAGGGAAAGAATTCATAGTTTCACGAAATTGGCTCCAATTTTGTTCGGGCACACTTAATTGTGCATTTATACCTTCTGTGGCAACATAGATCCGTCCCAATATATTTAGTTTATTCCAATCAATGAATAATTGATCTCGAAAAGCTTCGGGATTTTCAATTGGATGATACACATAAAAAGAAGCGGTAATTCTATCAAATGGTTCTACAGCTAACTCTTTTTTTAGAATATCTCGTCCTACTTTATTGAACAGGACTATTTTTTTTTGTTTCATATCTTAATCGATTAGGTTTCTAAGAAACCCACTGGCATTTTCCAATTTTTCACGTGCTTCATTTAAGGTACAATTAAACTTTTCCATAACGATGGCTGTCTTGACAGATTTTTCAGCTTCAAATAATTTTAACTGTGCACCATCATAATCTAAATCTGTTAATTGCTCAATGATTCGTGTCCCCCGATCAACCAGTTTATCGTTGACTGCCATGAGATCCACCATAAGATTTCCATACACTTTTCCCAATTTGATCATGGTTGCTGTAGAAATCATATTTAAAATTAATTTTGTAGCCGTGCCTGCTTTCATCCGCGTGGAACCCGTCACAACTTCTGGACCAGTCACAGCATTTATAATTACATCAACTTCTGTAACTTTATACGGATTGGGATTCGTGACAAGATAAACTGTTTTTGCTCCATTTGCTTTAGCATGATCCAATGCCGAAACCACATAAGTTGCAGCACCACTACATGAGATTCCAACCAACGTATCATTTTTGTTTAGCTCATATTGCTCCAAATCTAAAATAGCCTCTTCCGGTCGATCTTCCGCACCCTCAACGGAATTTCGCAATGCATTTTCTCCCCCGGCAATGACTCCAATAAATAATCCTTTCGGTGCCGAAAAGGTTGGTGGAATTTCCGATGCATCCAATACACCAAGCCGACCACTGGTGCCAGCGCCCACATAAAACACACGTCCACCCTTTTGAATCGAATTGACTGTGAGTTCTACCGTTTTTTCAATGTCACGAATGGTCGCCTGTACTGCAATTGCAATATTTTGGTCTTCCCTGTTAATTGTTTTCAAAATATCATTTATTGACATGGAGTCAATTTGAGAAGATTGGGGGTTTTGTTGTTCAGTTTTCAGTTCGCCACGTGATTTCATATCCTGTAAATTACCAATCTATGAAGATGTGGAAAAACATTACTCTCGATTTTCCGGGAACAAATCTCCACTATGTTTCCGATCTATTTTCAACTTTGGATGTTGCCTCTATTATGATCAAAGATAAATTAAAGGAGCCCGATTCAAATTGGGTTGA
Organism: uncultured Fidelibacterota bacterium; assembly: GCA_913045415.1. The sequence continues at coordinate 2,036 of CAJWPW010000264.1, forward strand.
CGATCCAGATAATCCAAATCCACTCTCGGGAGATACCCACGTTATTGTTCTGATGATACAAGAGAATCAGGACGTGGATCAGCTTATATATGAAATTCAGATCATTATGAATTTGGATAATGCACCTGATTATGTTGAAGAAATTTTCGAAGATAAGGATTGGGTCACCTATACCCAATCTCAATTCAAAGAGATTCTCATTTCTGATTCACTTAGAATAGTGCCGCCCTGGGAATCAAATTCTGAGTTTTCAGGTCAGTCTATTATTATTCAACCAGGAAGTGGGTTTGGAACTGGGACTCACCCGACAACCCAACTTTGTTTACGATGGTTAGAAAATAATTTAAAGGAAAATAATACGGTTCTGGATTATGGATGTGGATCAGGCGTTTTATCTATTGGTGCGAAAATTCTTGGTGCGGGTTTTGTAGAAGGCGTAGAGATTGATTCTAACGCCATACTAAATGCGGAGCAGAATAATGAATTAAATAATTTAATGATTCCATATCATCATCCTGATAGTTTTGAATCAAATAAAAAATATGATATTGTGATTACAAATATTTTGGCTG
>CAJWPW010000265.1 GCA_913045415.1 uncultured Fidelibacterota bacterium
TCAAAGGGGATGGTCCTGCCGTCAGGCATGGCAAACCCAATGCAGCATTTTTTCACCACCTTCATATCCCAGTTATACTTGTCCTGGAACTGGATTAAAATAATGCGAAATGCATTTTCGTCGGCAATCTTCTGGCGCCCTTTTTCCGTAAAGAAATCCTTTTTCACCGGGATGCCGCAGACACAGGAAAAATCGTAAAGCGTCTTCATAGAGCTAAAACTGGATGAAGCGGACCATTTTCTTAAGACAATTTTATTGTCATCGGTGCGGAGGCTTTGGGTATGCTCCAGATAAACATAATTCCGTCGCTGTCGGGGATTTTCTAATATATTCGTCTGTTCTACAGGAAACATGGTTAGCACCCTTATTTTGTTAGTACTCCCTCGTGATTCTCTCTCCCAATTTAAATCATTGAATCAAACAATAAGCCTATCTAAATCAAAATTTGTAATAGAATGCAATATGGGGCCGCTGAAAATGAATTCCCAATTGAAGGGTTTCGCTATAACCGTAAATGAATCCAAAATCGAAATCGAATTCAGAGATTTCTTCTTCATCTGCAAACTCCAAATTAGATGCCCAATAGGGATCATAAAAAGCTTCAAAGATTAACTTGAGGTTTCGCCTCGCGTCTGCATGAATGGCGTAATAAGCCCGCGGCATGGGATCATACCCGGGATAGGTGGTGAGTGTAGCGCCGATGGTATGGTTGATTCGTCCCTGACCTGATTTTTTTAAATTGGAAATTGTATAAGCAGCAAAATATTCCATCCACATTTTTCCAATGCCCGAATCATCATCATTCAAAAAATTAGATTCCCCGATTCGACCCCATGATTTTTCGGTTGACATCTTTGTTTCACCATCAATCCAATCTTCATACTCTCTTTCTTTCATTTCATATTTTACCGGCCTACCTCGCATATGAAAATGACCCCCAATTGCAAAAGCATGTTCCGATTTTAAGGTGCCTTTTTTAAATACTGTATATTTGGGTCGAAAATTCAGATCCCCCCAAAAATAACCACCCCATTTTGAGGTAACCTGGAATCGGTCCGACAATCCATAACCCCAGGAAAGAAGACTCAAATACAAAACATTGTCACCCACTGTGTATCCTGTGGGATCAAAGTATACATCAATCAGCCGTTCCTTGCCATAATACCAGCGGCCATCTTCCGTTTGCCCCGGTCGTTGAAATCCGCGAGCCACGGCGCCCATACTTTTAAAATCAATGCGGTCAATTTTTTCTTTTAAAATAGACACTTCCCCAAATTGGGCTTTTACTTTAATGCCTTCATCACTTTCAGATAAAATTACACCTTTCAGCTTGTCGCCGGATTTAAGGTAAATAATCGCTTCTTCCGGTTTAATATCTTTCTTATTGATGGTGACGGAGCCAAAAGTGGTTTCAATTGCATAGGTGGAATCTGTTTCGGCGGTGATGTTTCCTGATACTTTATCCCCAGATTTGAGATAAAATGTTTTTTCCTGGGCAAAAAGAATCCCGGAATAAAAAAGAAGCATTAATAATATTGTTTTTTTCATGGTCTTTCCTTTAAAAATTTCCATCCTAATTATCAATTAAGTTGAATAATTATAATTCTACTAATATATCCAGAGCATGGGTTTTAACATTTATTTTTTTGTATACTTTTTCAATCAATCCGTTTTCATCAATTACGTATGTGTTGCGAAAAATACCATCATATTCACGCCCCATGAATTTCTTTTTTCCCCACACACTATAGGCTTTAAGAGTTTCCTTTTGTTCATCACATAACATAGGATATTGGAATTCTTGTTTATCACAGAATTTTTTCTGCTTCTTTGGTGCATCGGCGCTCATACCAACCACCACTGCATTTTTATCTTCAAATTTTTGGAGTTCATCCCGGAACCCCTTGCCTTCAATTGTTCAACCGGGTGTACTGGCTTTTGGGAAAAACCATAGGACTACTTTCTTCCCGACATAATCACTTAAGGATACATCATTCCCATCTTGATCGGGAAGTGTAAAATCCGGTGCTTTAGTGCCTACTTCTAACATTATGTTTCTCTCCTTTTGTATTTTAAATAGATGTCCCGATTTATCGAGGCGTCTTTACAAATCTACTTTTGACCAGCGCATACGATCATCATCGCTAATTACCATATCATGCACAGTTTGAATCCCTTTTTTCTGGCCGTTCCAAACCAAGGTGTTCAGGGCCTCTTCAATGGTTACCCACTTGAAATCAATATGCTCTTCGGACAGGATAACCTCGTCGGAGTTTACTTCAATACCAAAAACGGGCACAAGGTTTATCCTGTCTCCATGGACTTCATAAAAGCGGCTTACGTGATCTGCCACAAATACCTTTACCGGATCGAATCCTGTCTCTTCTTTCAATTCACGGATGGCTGCTTCTGGCGCTGTTTCACCATCTTCAATTTTCCCCGCCACTCCCTGCCAGAGATGCTCATATATCTTATTCAAATTTCGTTTCATCAACAAAAATTTCAAGCCATCATCTGTTTGCCGATAAACATAACAATCCACTACTCTGATGGTTACACTTGCCATCTTATTTTAACAAAACCATTTTTTGGGTAAGGACCCTTTT
>CAJWPW010000266.1 GCA_913045415.1 uncultured Fidelibacterota bacterium
AAACCGAAGCCCAAAAAACCATTTAATTTGGGGTTGGGTGTTGGGTCAGCAACGATTGATGGGACTATTTATAATCAAGTGGCGCTTCGGCCGGAATTATCGTTTGGGAAACTGGGGATTGGTCTTGACCTAGTTATGTACATAGATAATCAAGGAAACATTCGAGAAGACGAATGGGATGAGGCTTCCGATATTATTGATAAATTTTTATTCATTCGGTGGGGTCAAAAATCAGATCCATTCTGGTTTAAATGGGGCTCCTTGAGTAATGTAACGATCGGGTATGGGGGGTTGTTGGCCGGATACTCAAACATGATGGAATTCCCATCCGTGCGTAAAGTTGGGATAAATACTGGTATGTCATTCGGTAGCTTTGGTGGCGAACTCTTTTTATCGAATATGAAAGATTTCTCCCGAGGCGGTACCCTCATGGGTCTTCGCGGTACCTATAAGCTATCTGATGCCATACCATTGACATTCGGATTGAACTTTATCATGGATATGAATCAATTCTCCGGATTGAAGGATGTGGATGAAGATACTTATCCCGATATATTTGATGATTTCCCCACAGATAAAGATTACTGGAATGATACAGACGGCGATGGCATTGCTGATGTGAATGGTGGAACAAAGGAACCGGAGAATGGCTGGGACATCGATGGTGACGGCGATAATATTCTCGATTCTGCTGATAACGATCTCACACTAAAACCCACGCCATTTAGTTTAAAGGATAATAAAGCAACGGCCCAGGGTTTTGCATTTGATCTGGGATATCCGATTCTGAAAGGTAAATCGCTCAGTTTAGAAGCCTATATGGAATACAATAAACTGATCTTCCCAGCCGTGGCTGGAGATGCCTATTACAGCCGAAAGGCCATGGGTGGTACTGGAATTACAGTTCCCGGTATTCGGGCGAGTTTATTCAGTTTTTTGAATGTGAGTTTTGAATATCGAATTAAGCAGGGCTTTTTTGCACCGCAATTTTTTGACGGGAGTTATGATCTTTCCCGAGTGGTGGCTGAATTCAGTGATTCCACAACCATAATTCGCACCAAAGATCAGTTGATCCTAGTGGATTCATCCAATACATCGGGTATGTATGGATCTGCCTCAGCTAACTTGTTTAACCTGGTGAGCTTTAGTGCAGCATATGCCAGTATGAAGGGCGAAGGCGATGTGGAGCTCAACAGCTTTAATGCCATGTTCGATATTAATGCAGAAAACATTCCAAAACTCAGCGTGGCGCAAGCGTATTACCAACGGAATAACGATAAGAATCCATTCGATTTTGGGAACCCATCCATGAATACTTTATTTGGATATAAGGTTGGTTATGAAGTGAGTAAAGGTGTGAGCTTAATTTGGGATTTTCGACAGTATTATCGTGATACGGGGTCGGGCTTAGAGCCGGTGAAACAAACTACCATTGAAACGGCTTTTAATTTTTAATGGCTGAAGAATTAAAAACAGTTTACCGGTATGATGCAGGTGGGCGCGGGTTCCGAAAGGCAGCTACTGTACTGATTGGATTAGCAAGCATTTTAGCTGTGTTTGGTGTTTTTTGGATAAAATCCTGGTTATAAAAGGAGAACATATGCGTATTTCAATTGAATATTGTACCCAGTGAAACTATTTACCCCGGGCTGCCAGTATGGCTTCCGCGTTACTTGAAAAATATGGGAATGCTGTCCAATCGTTGGCATTAATTCCATCGGGCGGTGGCGTGTATGAAGTGATGAAAAATGACAATCTTATTTTCTCAAAAAAAGCTGAAGAGCGATTTCCAGAATTGGATGAAATAATTGAATCATTGGAAAAACCTGTTTAAACCATTACTCATTCTTGGTTTGATTTTTCCTTTGATAGGACAACAGGGCGAAGTTGTACCACTTACAAAACATGTTGGATATACACTGGATGCAGAAGAAAACCAATATTATGAAGTGTTTCCTGAAATCTCAAATTTTGAAAGTGCCCAGTTTTTTGAAATAAACAACAATCGAATTGAAGCCCGCATTTCGTTTGTGGAATATACCCGGATAAAAGTCAGCCGGAGAGCCTATACCCAAAAAGAGTTTATTGATTTGCAGATAAGGCTTAATCAAATGCCAGAGATCACCGAGGAGATTCGAGAATCATTTCGGAAAAACTTGACCTATTTACGAACAAAGGAAATTTTGGAAAATATCCAAACCGGGCAATATGTATCTGTTAAACATCTTAATGGAAAATGGGTTCGAGGGACGTTGTTATCGTATCAAAAAGAACGACTATTACTCCAAACACCTTTTGCCATAAAACAAATTCCACTTTCAAAAATGGAGCGGATCAACTATCGTGAGAAAATTATTCAGCGACCGGAGTGGAAAATGCATTTTTATGGATTGGCGGCCGTTTTAGGTCTTGGATTAATGGAATCCTGGAATCGCCAGACACAACCTGCCTGGGGGCAACAGTGGCATAATCGCTTTTTGGGTGCCATATTTGGATTGATTGCCGGGGCGGAAGTCTATGATACATCTATGATATTATTATCAAAAAAAACCCAGTTTGGGCTGACCCCAGCTGAATTGGATAAAATAAACCGTTAGAAT
>CAJWPW010000267.1 GCA_913045415.1 uncultured Fidelibacterota bacterium
TATTACTGAATAGTACTGAATATCAGGGCTGATAGACACCTATATGGACACCTAATTGCCTCGTGCGTGCGTGTAGTGTGTGAGGCTCCAGTACTTGCACAACCCACCCCATAATCCTTCCAAGTCATTCAGGCCATTTACAGCATTCTCAATCTGCACCAGAATTGATGGGTGCAGAATTATTGATAATGTTTGTGCAGTGTTGTCTGACTGTGAAGAATTAGTGTATAACAACACCAATCAATTCGTTTTACAAGAAAGAGAGGATCTTGGACTAAATTAATGGGAATTTAAGAAAATGATAATGGTCAGGTGGATGGAACAGGTTTTCTCTATGGTAAAATTTTTTTATATTCATTAAATTTTTAGTTAAGTGCTTTTGGGACAAGATCTCCTAATGATTCTTCAATATCAATATTTTTTTGTTTTGAATTACTTAAATTAGTAGTAGAAGGAACGAGTGTGTCAAATTCATATTTTGAATTATTTTGTTGTTCGCTATATATTTCTCGCATTTCCTTCCAAGCTCCAAATATGTTTTTTGGTTTTGGACATTCAATGGATATCAATCGATTTATTTTTTTTAAATTGTAACATGGTATTGATGCATACATATGGTGTTCAAGGTGCCAGTTCATATTCCAATATAGAAATTCACTAATTGGGTCTAATGTTATACTTCTTACACATTTTCTGAAGTCAGGCACATTAGTTCGAAGACCGCAGTGCATAGGTGAAGCAACAAAATAATATAGCCAATTCCCAATAAAACGGTGTCCAGAAATTATTACTGCTAAAATAGGCTGTTTTATTGAAAAAGAAATGATTATTACAAATATATGAAAAATTAATACAGTCCTAGCCCAAATCACAGCCTTTTTCCCTTCATTATTTAATTCGGCATACAACCTAAAATCCCAATCATTATATGGATTGTTGAAGTTATTGAATGCAATCTTTACAAATCTTTTCACTGTTGGTACAAATCCAGTAGATTTTTCACCACCAGTAATATTTATTGAGAATAATTGGATTAAGTAAAAAATGTGCAAAGATGGTATTTTGGGGTGTACCTCTTCAAAATCTACTTCTTTATGGAGAGTGTAGCGATGATGATATGTATGACTCAATGAATATGTTTTGAAATCAAGCCAGCCTAGTAAAGAATAAATAAACAAAAAATAATCATTAAGTTTTTTAGTTTTGAAAACAGTTCCATGATTGAGTTCGTGCTGTGGTGCATCAAAAAACGAACCTACTGTTCCATGAAGGAAAATAGCAATAGTAAAACCTAACCAATTACTTTCTATAAAATAAACATAAGTTAAAGTTCCTGTTCCAAACCATAATCCTAAGTGTCCCAATGCGTAAATAAATCCCTTGAAATCACCTGGAGAGCTTAATTCCTTAAGTATTTTTTTGTCTATTGGGCACCTATACCATTTGACTTTGAGGTTTTTTCGGATAACTGAAAGAGGCATTGAATTATTTTTATTATCCATATATAGATTCAAATAGATGTTTCTAAGTTCAGAATATATTTTTATGAAGCAATAATTAGTCTAGTGGAGGTGGTTGGAATACAACAAACTCCACCATATTGTCTGCAATGATATCATAATATTAATTTTTATTAGTTTCAAAAAAATAATGGGACAGTATTTTTTCAATCAACTTACAACCCTTCAGATCTAGATTGCTCAAGGTGCTGATCAAAGAGGATGTAATTCAAGAGGAGCTGGTTGAGATGTTAATGTCCTGGAATCATAATTCGGGTTTCAATGTTCACTCGGGTGGAAACAGAATTAGCGGCTCAAATGAATCCAGAATTGAGCAGGTCTCCAGGTACATGAGCAGAGCAACAATTACTGCCCGGAGAGTCGACTTTGATCCAGGCGATCAAACGGTTACGGTATATGAGAAACAGGAGCAACCCTTTTCGAAGACAGCACGCTATTCCATCCTTGATTTCCTGGGACTATTGGCCTGCCAAATCCCGTCAACTTATGAGAGCCTGGTCTACTATTACGGGATCTACTCGTCTTCCTATCGAGGAAAGGATAAAAAAGAGGAAATAGAAACAGAACTTGAACAGGTCGAGGAATGGGGGAAAAGAGACACGATAAACTTAAAGGTCAGTTCTTCCTAGGCCAGGTTGATCAAGAAAATTTTGAGATTGATCCTCTGCAATGTCCTGTTTGTAAAGCGGAGATGAGAATCATAGCTTTCATCACCGACTATCAGGAAGTGAGAAAAATTTTCAAGTATATCGGAAAGGAAACAATCCGACCTCCGCCGCTCCTGTCTGATGAAGCTCCAGAAGTCACCTATGAACCGGCAACATATTTTGCCTCCACAATGGTTGAATTCCAGACCAGAATTTAAAAAAAATAAATCCAGCAGGCGTAGTGTGTCCAAAATATGGTGATTCCCACCTATTCCTGACTTAAATCGAACCAAGAACCACAACAAAACCCAAACCTCTGATTTTCACCAATCATCACTTCGGAAAAAGAATAAAATCCCAGTAAAAATTACTCTTGACACTCTAAATCCAAGCAAGTACTCTCGGACATGAATTTTGATTTTCCTAT
>CAJWPW010000268.1 GCA_913045415.1 uncultured Fidelibacterota bacterium
CCCATGCAGGTGCCGGAGCAGAAATAACTATTACACGGAAAATTCGAACCGCTACAGAAAAAAAAGCCAAACGGTTGGTGAAAGATGCAAAAATCCTAGTTTATCATGCGGAAGATAATCAACTGATCCAAGTTCGGTCCGAAAAGAAGAATTACTATAAACGGAATGTGCAAACAGAATTTGAATTGAAACTGCCCATGAATATTAATTTGAATCTTGAAATTGCTGGCGGGGATATTGATGTAACGGATATTCGCGGTGAATCAGTTTTTAGAACCAGTGGCGGTGATTTTGATCTCGAAAATATGATGGGCCGCATTGAGGCCCACACATCCGGTGGTGATATTGATGTCTCCCGTGTAGAAGGATTGATTCGCGTACATACCTCCGGTGGCGATATTGGAATTGTGAATTCCGATGGAAAATTTAATGCATCTACTTCAGGTGGCGACATTGAATTCCTTCATTTGACTGGGAATATTAATGCACAAACCAGTGGTGGTTCTATCATATTGAAAAATATTGAAAGCGAATCCGTAGAATGCCGTACCTCCGGTGGCAATATTAGAGCGGAAGATATTTCTGCTAATCTCACCGGGCGTACATCCGATGGACAAATCGACCTTGAATCTATTAAAGGTCATGTGAATGTAACTACCTCCGGTGGCGATATTAATGCGCAACAAATCACGGGATCACTCACCTGTCATACATCTGGTGGCAATATTGAGGGTAATGGAATTATTGGACCCGTTGATGCTTCTACTACTGCCGGCGATATTGAAATGGAATTGTCTTATGATACATCTATTAAGGAATACAGTTTCAATTTGGAAACACAGACCGGTGATATTTTTATCCGTGTTCCCACAGGACTGCCTGTGAATGTTGACGCGGAAATATTTGGAACTGGCACTGTCCAGGATTTGAATTCTGACATTCCATTAAGCATTTCATCAACCAAAAATCGAGTGATCGGGGTTGGTCAAATCCAAAATGGCACAATTCCCCTACGCTTACGCGCTACTTTTGGAGCCATAACTATTGAACAGGATTAATCTATGAAGGTCATTTTAACAATATTGACAACAAACATCCTTTTTGGATTCAGTTCGTCCTTAAGTGATTCTTCAAAATTCACAACAAATGAAATTCGATTCTATTCGGATGTAACCATTGATTCTTCAGAGATTATAACCAATAATATTCGAATTTTAGGTGGCGGACTCACTGTCTATGGGACAGTGGAGAGTCAAATTACCATCATCGGTGGTGATGTTCATATTTTTTCATCCGCAGTCATTAATGGTAAAATTGTTGCTATTGGCGGCGATGTTCAAACTGACGGAGGAGCACAGATAAATGGAAAAATTGTTGAAGCCAGTATGGACCAAGGCCTTATCTATCGGGAAACTTTTACAGACTCTTCAGCATCAGGAGAAAAGAATTTCGGAATCTCAACATTCTCTCAACACACCAGCGATGGCTGGGTACATCCTAAACCGGCCATTTTTGAATATAACCGGAATGAAGGATTGCGCTTTGTACCATTTAATTGGAATTGGGATCACAGAAATGAATCCTTGATTCGATTGAGTTTTTCACTGGGATATCGGTTTAGTTCGAGTGAATTCATTGGGCGAACTACACTGGAATCTTCCCTTTTGAAAAATCGATCTGCAACAATTTTTGCCAGCGGATTTAAAACAGTACGAACTGACGATGAATTCCGACTGCCGGAAAAAGAGAATTCGTGGGCAGGATTTTTAGGTCGGCAGGATTTTTATGATCGATGGGATGAAACCGGATTCGAAGCGGGCTTTGGATTTGATTTTTCATATTTAAAAGTAAAGGGGAAATTTGTCCGTGCCACCCAAAGCGAGATCCCGGTAGATCAAGATCTTTGGAGTTTCACCAATGAGAGTAATGCCTTACGAAATAACCTATTCATGGATTCAACAAATATAGATATAGATTACCTGGAAGGCGTTGTAGCATTCAGAACTGCATCTTATTCTCCACTCAAGACCGGATTTGCTATTTTATCAGAAGTGGACATGACTTTAAAAAAGAATGATTCTACACTAGCTGATCCATCCTTACGTTTAATACATATTGCTATGGCAAATTGGGAAGTGTCAAAAGGAGTTGTTTTACGAAATCGGCTCATTTTAGGAATGGGTTCTGAATCATTACCTATTTATCGGCAATTCGGCATTGGTGGCTTGGGGTCAGTGAGTGCTCATAGTTATAAATCACAACTGGGGAATCATATGGCCCAAATAAACACAGAATTGGTTTTCACGGAAGAATTCACTGATACCTGGTTCATGGTAAAACTATTCTATGATGGGGGCATGGCTTACAATTCGCCTGACTTGGTGGACATAAAACCTATTTCTGAATGGTCTGATACATTGCTTCAATCTGCTGGGATCGGCTTTGGCTGGGAGGATGGAGACAAGTTGAAAATGGGGTTCAATTTCGCTAAACAATTGGGATCGGATTCACCGATTGAATCCACGATCCGATTAAATTTCAATTTTTAGGATGATTATAATGAAAAATGTGGAATTGAACTGATAATGGAA